>JAHELM010000273.1 GCA_024644185.1 Rhodospirillales bacterium
GTCGCGCACCGCCTTGCCGATGCCCAGCGGGATCGACACCAGATAGGTCAGCAGCGTCGTCCACAGCCCCAGCGAGATGGAAACCGGCATGCGCTCGATCACCAGGTCGATCACCGGCCGGTCCTTGAAGAAGCTCTTGCCGAAATCGAAGGTCAGGTAGTTGCCCATCATGCGGACGAAACGCACGGGCGCCGGCTGGTCGAAACCGAATTGCGTCTCGATCTGGGCGATAAAACGCGGATCGAGGCCCTGGGCGCCGCGATAGGCGCTTTTCGGGCCGTCGGCCGGCGCGGCCGGTCCACCCCCGCCGGCCTCGGCGCCGCCACCGCCGCCGACCCGGGCGGTTGCCGACACGGCGGTTCCCTGGATGCGGGCGATGAGCTGTTCCACCGGCCCGCCGGGCGCCGCCTGCACGATGATGAAATTCACCACCATGATCCCGAACAGAGTCGGGATCACCAGCAGCAGGCGGCGGGCGATATAGGCGAGCATGGCCGGGCCGCGCCCGTCGACCCTAGTTCTGCCCGCCGCGTCCCTTGGCGTCCAGGACCGCCTGCTTCGCCGGATCGACCCACCAGGTGAACAGGCTGGCGCCCTGCAACGGAACCACCTTCGGGCGCGAGAATTTGTTCCAGTAGATCACCCGATCCACCGGCGTATGGAACTGCGGGATAACGACGTAATCCCACTGCAGCACCCGGTCCAGCGCCCGCACGCGCTGCACCAGCTCGGCGCAGGTCGGCGCGGCGATGACCATCTCGATCAGCTTGTCGACGACCGGATCCTTCAGCCCGCCGATATTGCGGCTGCCCGCCTCGTCGGCGGCGGCCGAGCTCCAGAAATTGCGCTGCTCGTTGCCCGGCGACAGCGACTGGCCCCAGGTCGACACCACCATGTCGAAATCGAAGGTGTTCAGCCGTTCGATGTATTGCGCGCTGTCCACCGTGCGTACCGTGATCTCGATGCCGAGCTGCGCCAGATTGTTCTTCATCGGCAGGACGACGCGTTCGAACAGCGGGCTCGACAACAGGACCTCGAATGTCATCGCCTCGCCGGTCTTCTGGTTGGTCAATTTGCGGGTTTCCGGGTTGATATCCCAGCCCGCCTGGCGAAGGATGCCCAGCGCCTCGAGAAGCTGGGCGCGGCTGTTACCCGACCCGTCGGTGACCGGTGGATTGTATTCGGTGGTAAAGATTTCCGGGGGCAGCTTGCTGGAGAATTCCTTCAGGATTTCGCGTTCGCGGCCCTGCGGCAGGCCGGTCGCCGCCAGTTCGGAATTCTGGAAGAAGCTGCGGGTGCGCGTGTACTGGCCGTAGAACAGCGTCTTGTTCGACCATTCGAAATCGAAGGCATAGGCCAGCGCCCGGCGCACCTGCCGGTCCTGGAAGATCGGCCGGCGCAGGTTGAAGGCAAAGCCCTGCATCCCGGCGGACCGGCCATGCTTCAGTTCTTCCTTGATCATCCGGCCGTCCTTGACCGCCGGCACGTCATAGGCGGTGGCCCAGTGGCGCGACGAATTCTCGTCGCGATAATCGACCGCACCCGCCTTGAACGCCTCGATCATCACCGTCTCGTCGCGGTAATAGTCGTAGCGCACGGTATCGAAATTGTTGCTGCCGACGCTGACCGGCAGAGCGCCGCCCCAGTAATCGGCCACGCGCCTGAAGGTGACCGAACGGCCGGGCTCGAAGGATTCGATCCGGTAGGGACCGCTGCCCAGCGGCGGTTCCAGCGTCGTCACGCCGAAGTCGCGGCCCTCCCAATAGTGCTTCGGCAGTACCACGAGCTGACCGAGGATCAGCGGCAGCTCGCGGTTGTCGCCGGGCTGGAACGTGAACTTGACGCCGCGCGGCCCGGTCTTTTCCACCTTCTTGACGCCCGCATAGTAATAGCGGTAGCCCGGATCGCCCTTTTCCATCAGCGTGTTGAAGGTCCAGATCACGTCGTCGGCGGTGACCGGCTGCCCGTCGTGCCAGCGGGCGTTCTCACGCAGATTGAAAACGATCCACGACCGGTCCTCCGGCACCTCGATGGTCTCGCACAACAGGCAGTATTCCGAAAACGGCTCGTCCAGCGACGAGACCATCAGCGTGTCGTAGACCAGGCCCATCCCCGTCGCGGATTCACCCTTGATGATGAAGCCGTTGAAGGAGTCATAGCTGCCCAGCGTTGCCAGCCGCACCGTGCCGCCCTTGGGCGCCGCCGGGTTGACGTAGTCGAAATTGCGGAAGCCGGCGGGGTACTTCATGTCCCCGTGCATCGCCATGCCGTGGCCGCGATAGGGCTCGGCGGCCGTGGCGGCGGCGCTGATGGCGAGAATGAGAGCAAAAGCAGCGGCAATGGAACGAAACATCGGCGGAACCCCTAAGCTTCACGGTTGCGCGGGAGTGTAACCCAAAACTCGGCTTTTGGCAGAGGCAATGCAAGACCTCGGGCGAGACCCTGCCGCCCCGCCATGGCAAAAAGATGGCGTTAACCATTTCTTTTGTGAAAGCTGGTATGCTCCGGCTTTATCCTTGACGCTGCAGGGAGCGGTACCCGTGGAAAAGCCCCGGTTCGAAACCAAGACCTGGATCGCGCACTATATCTACGCCAGCGGCGACGGCAGCGCGCTGACCCGCACGCGCAAGATCAAGGCGGCCGATTACGACGCCGCCGTGCAGGTTGCCGCCAGCGACTCGCCGGCGCGGGAATTCGTCGTTTCGGTCTATCCCGAATCGGACGACCAGTATCTCGGCCTGGTGCGCGGCGCGGCCATGCGGATGAGCGGCCAGGGCGACGACTAGCGACCGCGCGCCACCGCCTTCACGTGGCGCGGAAAATCGGCTTCCCCCATCAGCGCCTGGCAACGGGCGAAGCGGTTAACCGCATAGGCCCAGAAATCGTCGGCCGGATTCTTGTTGGCGTGCTGGATCGCGCCCCATAATGTCCACAGCAGATCGCACATCGCCTTGTAGAGGACCATGCGGCCAAGCTGGTCGGCCGGGGGCTCGCCCTCGAAATAGGCGGTCATCAGCGCCGCATCCTGTTCCGCCCCGAATCCGGCCTCGACCGACAGATCGCCCAGATCCCACATCGGGTCGTTGTTGCCGGAATATTCCCAGTCGACGATCCACATGCGGTCGCCGGCATCGAGAAAATTTTCCGCCAGCGGATCGCAGTGGCAGGGCGCCAGCGGCGCCGGATGGGCGGCCAGCGCCCGGCGCACCGAATCGGCCTCGCGCTTGACCGCGTCGTAGCCGTCGGGAACCGGCGCCTTCAATGTCGCCAGCAGGGCCAGATATTCGTCCATCTTGGCGGACACGTCGAAGACGGAGCGGAAATCCGTCCCGCATCGGTGCATGCGGCGGAATGCCCGCGCCGCCCGCCGGCAGGCGCCGGGATCGCGGAACCGTTCGGCGTTCATGGTCGCGGCGCCGCCGATATAGCGGCAGACCATCAGCCCGTCGGCGGGATCGCAGAACAGCACCTCGGCGCTGACGCCGGCTTCGGCCGCAACGCGCGCATTGTGCGCCTCCACCGCCCGGTCGATATAGGCCGAGGTGCCCTCGCCCGGAATCCGCAGCAGATAGTCGGCGCCATCGTGGCGAAGCCTGTACACCAGATTGGTCAGCCCGCCGAGCCGTTCGCTCTCGGCAATGGTCTTGCCGGCAAGAAACGGTATTCGCGCCAGCGCCGCCGCAACATTCCCATCCATCGGTTCCACCCATTTCCGTTCCCGTCGACCGCATAATGCCTGCATTGTCGCATTGTTGGAAGATGTGGTGTTATGTGGAATTTTGTGGCATCGCCGTCGCGGCTATGGAAGTATCCGGCAGAACGAGCGTGCGCGGCACAATATGGGGCAGGTCATGGGCGACGGGATTCCCGCTTCCGCCAATATCGTCATCGTCGGCGGCGGCGCCATCGGCTGCAGCATCGCCTATCACCTGGCAAAGGCCGGGGCCAGGGACATCCTGCTGCTGGAGAAGAGCGGGCTGACGCACGGCTCCACCTGGCACGCCGCCGGGCTGGTCGGCCAGCTGCGTCCGTCGCGCAACGTGACCCGCATGCTGCAGGCCAGCGTCGCGCTGTACGACCGGCTGGAGGCGGAGACCGGCCAGAATCCGGACTGGAAAAAGGTAGGCAGCCTGCGCCTGGCCTCGTCCGAGGCTCGCTGGACCGAAATCAGGCGTGCCGCCACCACCGCCCGCAGCTTCGGGCTGGAGATGCACCTGATCGGCGCGAAGGAAGCGCGGGATCTGTTCCCGATCATGACCACCGACGGGGTGGTGGGTGCCGCCTATATCCCGTCCGACGGCTATATCGACCCGGCCGGCGTCACCCAGGCCCTGGCGAAGGGCGCGCGCATGAACGGGGTGACCGTTCGCGAGGGCGTGCGGGTGACCGGCATTGCCGTGCGGGGCCGCCGCGCCGTCGCGGTCAAGACCGACAAGGGCGTCGTG
>JAHELM010000005.1 GCA_024644185.1 Rhodospirillales bacterium
CAAGGGCATCGCCGAGGGGGTCGAGAATACCAATTACCTGATCCAGACGCCGCGCGGCAGCTTCATCCTGACGCTGTACGAAAAGCGCGTGGCGGAACAGGATCTGCCGTTCTTCCTGGGGCTGATGGATCATCTGGCGGCCAAGGGAATTCCCTGTCCGACGCCCCTGCACGGGCGCGACGGCAAGGCGCTGCGCCGGCTGTGCGGCAGGCCGGCGGCAATCGTCACCTTCCTTGCCGGCATGTGGCCGCGGCGCATCCGCACGCCCCATTGCAGCGAGGTCGGTCGGGCGCTGGCCGAGCTGCACATCGCCGGGCAGGGCTTCGCGCTGACCCGCAAGAACGCCCTTTCGGTGCCCGGCTGGCGGCCGCTGCTGGAGGCCTCGGCGCCGCGCGCCGACGAGGTGCAGCCGGGGCTGGCGGAGACCCTGTTCCGCGAACTCGATTTTCTGGAGGCGAACTGGCCGGCGGATCTGCCGGCCGGCATCTGTCACGCCGATCTGTTCCCCGACAACGTGTTCTTCGTCGGCGACACGCTGTCCGGGCTGATCGATTTCTATTTTGCCTGCAACGATTTCTTCGCCTACGACCTGTCGGTCTGCCTCGATGCCTGGTGCTTCGAGCGCGACCGCAGCTTCAACATCACCAAGGCGCGCGCCATGCTGTCGGCCTATCGCCGGGTGCGGCCGTTTTCGCCCGCCGAACTGGCGGCGCTGCCGATCATGGCCCGGGGCAGCGCGCTGCGCTTCCTGCTGACCCGGCTGTACGACTGGCTGCACCATCCCGAAGGCGCCATGGTCAAGCCGAAGGATCCGCTGGAATACCTGACGATCCTGAAGTTTCACCAGCGCGTTTCCGGCCCCAGCGCCTATGGGCTGGACTGATCCCATGGCAAAGGCGGAACGGGTCGAGATATTCACCGACGGGGCCTGCAGCGGCAATCCCGGGCCGGGCGGCTGGGGGGCGATCCTGCGCTGGAATGGCCGCGAAAAGGAATTGTCCGGCGGCGAAGCGCGGACCACCAACAACCGCATGGAAATGATCGCCGCCATCGTCGCGCTGGAATCGCTGAAGCGCGCGGTCCCGGTGGATCTCTATACCGACAGCACCTATCTGCGCGACGGCATGCTGAAATGGCTGCCCGCCTGGAAGGCGCGCGGCTGGAAGACCGCCGACCGGAAACCGGTCAAGAATGTCGATCTGTGGCAGCGGCTGGAAGCCGCGGCGGCGGAACACGACATACGCTGGCACTGGGTGCGCGGCCATGACGGCCACCCCGAAAACGAACGCGCCGACGAACTGGCCCGCGCCGCCATTCCCGGCCGTCCACAGGAGGATCGAGAAGCATGAGCGAACGACGCGGCCTGTATCCGGCGATCGAACCCCACGACTCCGGCCATCTCGACGTTGGCCAGGGCCACCGCGTCTATTACGAGGTGTCCGGCAATCCGAAGGGCAAGCCGGTGGTCTTCGTGCATGGCGGCCCGGGGGGCGGCACCGACCCGGCGCATCGCCGGCTGTTCGATCCGGCGGCATACCGTATCGTCCTGTTCGACCAGCGCGGCTGCGGTCACAGCACGCCGCATGCCTCGCTCGACCACAACACGACCTGGGATCTGGTGGCCGACATGGAACGGCTGCGCGAGGCCCAGGGTATCGAACGCTGGCAGGTCTTCGGCGGGTCCTGGGGCAGCACGCTGGCGCTGGCCTATGCCGAGACGCATCCCCAACGGGTCACCGAACTGGTGTTGCGCGGTATCTTCCTGCTGCGCCGCAAGGAACTGGACTGGTATTACAACGGCGCCGCCGCCTGGATGTTTCCCGACGAATGGGAGAAGTTCCTCGCCCCGATCCCGGCGGCGGAGCGCGACGGCGACCTGATCGCCGCCTATTACCGGCGGCTGACCGGCCCGGATGCGGCGGTGCGCATGGCCGCCGCGCGCGCCTGGAGCATCTGGGAAGGCTCGACCATATCGCTGCTGCCGGACCCGGGGCGGGTGGCGCATTTCGGCGCGGATCGCTTCGCCGAGGCCTTCGCCCGCATCGAATGCCACTATTTCGTCAATGCCGGTTTCTTCGAGAGCGACGGCTGGCTGCTGCGGAATGCCGACCGCATCCGCCACATCCCCGGCGTCATCGTGCAGGGCCGCTACGACATGGCGACGCCGCCCGTGTCGGCCTGGGACCTGCACAAGGCCTGGCCCGAGGCCGATCTGAGGCTGGTGCCGGATGCCGGGCATGCCTTTTCCGAGCCCGGCATCCTGCACGAACTGGTCACGGCCACCGACCGCTTCCGGGGCCGTTGAGGGAAAGGGTCAGAGTCCGGCGAGAATCTTCTCGGCCGCGGAGACCTCGAAGGCGCCGGGTTTTTCGACCGCCAGCGTCCTGACCACGCCGCCATCGACCACCATGGCATAGCGCTGCGACCGGATGCCATAGCCGCGCGCCGACATGTCGGTTTCCAGACCCATGGCGCGGGTCAGTTCCGCGTTGCCGTCGCCCAGCATGTCGACCTTGCCGACGGCCCCCTGTTCGCGTGCCCAGGCCCGCATCACCCATGCATCGTTCACGGAAAGACAGGCGATCGCGTCGATGCCCTTGGCCTTGAATGCCTCCACGGCATCGACATAACCGGGAAGATGCTGACCGCTGCAGGTCGGCGTGAACGCGCCGGGAAGTCCGAACACGACGACCTTGCGGCCGGCGAAATACTCGCTGGCATCGAAGGGTTCGATCCCTTCCTTGCCGATCCGGAACAGTTTGGCATTCGGAACCCGATCACCCACCTTTATCGTCATCTTGTCGCCTCTCCTCGATCTCGTTGTTCCCCAAGTGTCGCAATCGGCCGGTCGGCGCCGAACCGCGCCGCCGCCTCACCGTCCGGCCAGAATATCCGCCCCTCCGGCCTGTGCAAAGGCCGCCATCACCTCGTCGGTGGTCAGAATCTCCGACAGCATCACCCCATCCGGCATCTTCGGTCCGTAGACCATGTTGAAGGGCACGCCGTAGCGGCCATGGCTGGCCAGGTAATCGGCGATCGCCGGGTCGGGCCGTGTCCAGTCGGCGCGCAAGCCGATAACCGTGCCCTCGGCGAGGATCGCGGCAACCGGATCGCGGTCCAGCACCGCCGCCTTGTTCACCTGACAGGTGATGCACCAGTCGGCGGTCACGTCAACCAGCACGGTCTTGCCCTCGCCGACCAGCCGGGCGATCTCGGCGCGTTCGAATTTCCGCCAGGCGGCATCGTCCGGCGTCTTCCCGCCGGTTCGCGCGGCGCTCTCGGGCGCCAGCGCCGCGGCGGCGAGCATGGCGATGGCCAGAAGCCCGGCGACCGCCCCGGCATGGCGGCCAAGGCGCGAACCCTCCAGCCGGCGCGCGGCCAGAACCGCCACCAGAAGCGCGCCCAGCGCGGCAATGCTGGCCGCGGTGTCGAAGCCGGTTCCCGACGCGATGACCCAGGTCAGCCAGGCCGCGGTTCCGACCAGAAACAGGCCGAGGACGCGCCGCAGGGTCAGCATCCAGCGCCCCGGCCGCGGCAGCCGCGTCGCCAGACCGGGGAAGGCGGCAATCGCCAGATAGGGCACCGACATGCCGATGCCCAGCGCCCCGAACACCAGGAAGATATCGCCCGTCCCCCGGCTCAGCGCAAAGCCGACGGCGGTACCCAGGAACGGCGCCGAGCAGGGCGTCGCCAGCAGGGTGGCGAAGGCCCCGGTCAGGAAATGTCCACCCAGGGAATGGCGGGTCTCCCGGCGCGGTCCGCTGTCGAAGCCGGCCAGATCGGCGATGGCGCGCGGCAGCTGGATCTCGAACAGGCCAAACAGGTTGCAGGCAAACAGCAGGACGATCGCGATCATCGCCGCCAGGAAGACCGGCTGCTGGAACTGGATGCCCCAGCCGACGGCCGCGCCGGCTGCCTTCAACCCGGCCAGCCCGCCCGCCAGCAGCATGAAGCTGGCAACGATGCCGGCCACCGAGGCCAGGAATCCGACGCGAACCTCGGCGGTCTCGCGGCCGCCATGGCCAAGCACGCTGAGGAATTTCAGCGACAGCACCGGCAGGACGCAGGGCATCAGGTTGAGCACCAGCCCGCCGGCCAGGGCGAGGCCCAGGATGACCCACAGCGACGCGCCGCCGCCGTACCCGGCCGGCGGGTCCGGCATCGCCGCGGCCAGTACCGCCGGAATCGTCGCCTCGACCGCCCGGCTGCCCTCGACCAGCGTGATGCGCAGCGGCGCGGCGACCATGGCATCGGGTTTGGCCCCGGCGCCGCCGAAGCTGGCCAGAAAGCGCCCGCCTGCCACGGGGGTCAGCTTCGGCGAGGTGAAGTACGCGGTATCCGGTCCCTCGACGAAGATATCGGGCTTCTGGAAGGGCGGGTCGGCGGCAATCGCCAGGCGCAGCGCGACACCCTCGGCGGAGGGGGTCATCGCGGCCTGGTCGATGCGCACGCCCAAGGCGGCGGCGGGACCGGGAACCTGGGCGCGGTAGCGGTCGATCAGCGGCGCCCAGTCCGTCGGCGCGGCCGAACCGGCCGGGATGTCCAACGTCAGCGTCCCGCTCCACGGCACGCAGAGTTCCTTGCAGGTCAGGTATTCGACCTTGGTGTCGATCCGCAGCGCATCGCCCGGATGCGCCGGCGTCACGTCAAGCGGCAGCACCACCGCGTCGGAATAGCCCATCGTCTCCATGTCGAAGATGGTGAAGCGGTGCGGCGCCGGCCAGGCAATGTCGATGCCGTCGACGTTGTCCGATGCGCTCCAGTCCAGCGAGGGCGGATATCCGGCCTGGCCGGGCGAGCGCCAATAGATCTTCCAGCCCGGCTGCATGCGAAATTCGAGGCCGAGACGAAGCGAGTCGAGATCGCCGGCGCCGGCCACCGCCGAAATCAGCCGCACATCCACGATTTCGCTGGAATTCCACTCGCTGGCATGGGGTTCCGCCGCCCTTGCCGGCGCGGCACCGATCGCCGCCGCGAGGGCAACCCAAGCCGCGGTCGCGAGTTTCCCGAGACGCCTGGCGCGCATGATGAACCTTCCAAGACAGCGATGGCCGGGACATCGATCCCGACCGAACAACAAGCATTTACCGATATATAGGCATTCCCGCCGCGCGTGTCGTCACAATCCCGTGTTGGCGGCGGCATCCGGGGCCGTGTTCCCGCCGGCGGCGCCGCCGGCGATCAGGGTGCGAACCAGATTGCGCACCGAGGCGCGCTCGGCCGGGCTCAGCTTCGCTTCGATGCGGCCAGCCTCGATTTCCCCCTCGGCCCGCCCGTTCCGCGCCGCCAGCCGGTACCAGGCGGCAGCGCGCACCGGGTCCAACCCGACCCCGTCATGGGGCACCGAATACATGCGGCCCAGCGCGAATTGCGACCATTGGTCGCCCTGCGCGGCGGCGCGCCTGAACCAGGCTTCCGCCTGCGCGTAATCCCGTCCGACGCCTTCGCCGTTGTAATAGAGGGCGCCCAGATTGTACTGCGCCTCGCGATGCCCCTGGCCCGCGGCCGCCTCGTAAAGCCGGATGCCTTCGGCCGGGTCGGCGGTTGCGCCCTCGCCATGCATCAGCATATTGGCCAGGGTGAACTGCGCCCAGGCATTGCCCGAATCGGCCGCGCGCCGGTACCAGGATGCGGCGGCGGCGGCGTCGCGGGGAACGCCCTGGCCGGTGCGGTACATGGTGGCCAGCACGTATTGCGCCTGCGGATGCCCGGCCTCGGCCGCGCGCTCGTACCATTGCGCCGCCTCGCCCAGCCTGCCGTCGCGGCCCAGCGCCATGGCCTTGCGAAAGGATTCGTCGGCCGACAGGGCGGAGGGTGCGTCCGGCGCCACCTCCGGCCCGGTCGCGACATCCCCGGCCGGCCCGCTGGCGACGCATCCGGCCAGCAGCGCCAGCATGGCGAAGGTAAGGCCTATCGACGGGGTCCCGCGCATTCCTTGCTCCAAGCGTCCATGACGATTCCCCCAATAGACCACGGCGGCCGGTCCGAAGCTAGAAGCCGAGGCCCAGCTGGTCGCCGGCGCGGGGCGGGCGGCGGAAGCGGGTGGCGTCGAGTTCGGGGTGTTCGCGGCCGAGGGCGAAGCGCTTGCGGGCCATCGCGAACCGCCGGGCGATCTGCTCGGCATAAGCGCCGTCGCCGGTCTGTCGCGTGCCGAATTCCGACTGGTACAGCGCGCCGCCGCGGGTCTGGCGCACCAGGCTCGTCACCCGGGCGGCGCGGTCGGGATATTGCGCCGCCAGCCAGTCGGCGAACAGGTCCCCGATCTCCAGCGGCAGCCGCAGCAGCACATAACCGGCGGCGGTGGCGCCGGCCCCGGCCGCCTCGCGCAGGATGGCCTCGATCTCGTGATCGTTCAGCGCCGGGATCAGGGGGGCGGCAAGAACGGTCACCGGAATGCCGGCCGCCGCCAGACCGCTTATCGCTTCCAGCCGGCGCGCGGGCGTCGGCGCGCGCGGCTCCATCCGCCGGGCGAGATCCCGATCCAGGGTGGTCACCGAGATGGCGACGCGGACCAGACCCTCGGCCGCCATCGGCGCCAGGATATCGATATCGCGCAGCACCAGGTTCGACTTGGTGACGATGCCGACGGGATGCCGGTATTCGGCCAGAACGGCCAGGATGCGCCGGGTCAGCCCGGTTTCCCGCTCGACCGGCTGGTAGGGATCGGTATTGGCGCCCAGCGCCACCGTCGCCGGCCGGTATTTCGGATCGTGCAATTCGGCCGCCAGAAGTTCCGGCGCGTCGGGTTTCCAGAACAGCCTGCTTTCGAAATCCAGCCCCGGCGACAGGCCCAGCCAGGCATGGGTGGGTCGGGCGAAGCAATAGATGCAGCCGTGCTCGCAGCCGCGATAGGGATTGATCGAACGGTCGAAGGGGATGTCGGGGGATTCGTTATAGGTGACGATGCGCCGGGCGCTGTCCAGCGACAGGGTGGTGCGCAGCGGCGGCGGCTCGGCATCGGCCGAGCCCCAGCCGTCGTCGATGGCCAGTCGCGCCGCCGGCTCGAATCTTCCGGTCTGATTGCCGATCGCCCCGCGGCCCTTGCGCGGCCGGTCCTGAATTTCATCCGCCATGCGCCCAGCATAAAGAACAAAAACGGAACAATCAATCGCGCGCCGGAGAGATCCCGAATGTCCCGAAGGGCCGTGTATTCAGGCTCAGAGCAGATCGGCCAGGCCGCCGGGGCGCAGCCATTCGGCGCGGACGCGTTCCACCGTCGCCGCCGACAGATAATCGCCGGTTCGGGCCTCCACATGGGCGGCCAGAACCGCGTCGCGCTCATCGCCCGGTGCCGGTCCGCCGCGCGCCTCGACGCGCCATTTCGCCGCCCAGGTCGTGGTGCGCAGCCAGGTCAAACGCCGCATCGGCATCAGCCAGGGCAGCAGGTCGCGGGCCAGCGCCGGCGATACGGAGCCGCGATAATAGCGGTAGAAATCGGCGACATCGGCGACGGCGATTTCCGTGCCGATCTCGATGTCCCAGGTGGTGGAGGTATGGAGCGTGGCATGGGCCAGATCGATCGCCGGCGATCCGTACAGCGCCTTCTCCAGATCGACGATGAAGGCGCGGCCGTCGGGTCGTATCACGTAATTGCCGGGATGCGTGTCGGTGGCGACCAGGGTGACCGGCTGCACGCGGTCCCGGCTTTCGGCGGCGAACCCCCGTGCCCATCCGATCTCCTCGCCGATCATGGCAAGGGCATCGGCATCGCCGGTTGCCGCCGCAAGAAATTTCGCCTGCTCCTCGATGACCCGCAGCGTGGCGGCGACCGGATCGGCGTGATGCGCCAGCGGGGGCCGGAATTCCAGCCCCGGCGTCGGCAGGCGGTGGATCGAGGCCAGGCATTCGGCGATCGCCGGCAGGTCGCGCGGCAGGCGCGGCAGGGTGCCCTCGATGAAATCGACGATGGCCGCCCCCATGGGCAGGGCGTCGGAGGGCGGGCAGGCGCCGTGCGGACGCGGCGCGTGGTCGCCGGCGGCGGCGCGAAGAAATCCAGCCATCTGGTATTCCAGGTTCTGACGCGCCGGCAGCCCGAGCTGGCTGAGTCGCGGCACCCGCAGCAGAGCGCCGGTGCCGCGAATCTCGAAATGATCGTGCGCGATCCCCCGGCGCGGCAGCGGGCGCAGCGCATCGCGCCCGACATCCTCGAACCCGGGGCGGCGGATCAGCGCGGCGTGAAGCGTATCGAGGCTATAGGGGGTCATGGTCCGGCAGGCTGAGCGAAGGGTGCCGCATTGATAAGGGGCGAAGCCGGTGCGGGGCAACCCCTCGACGCGTCAAATGCCGGAAAACCGGGTCCGCCTGCTCACGTCTCGCGCAGACGGGGCATCAGCTCGACGAAATTGCACGGGCGGTAACGGTTGTCGAGCTGGGTGACAAGAATGTCGTCCCAGGCGTCCTTGCAGGCGCCGGGCGAACCGGGCAGGGCGAAAATGTAGGTGCCGCGCGCGACCGCGCCCAGCGCCCGGCTCTGGATCGTCGAGGTGCCGATCTTCTGGTAGCTGAGCCAGCGGAACAACTCGCCGAAACCGGGGATTTCCTTGTCGGCGACGCGCATCACCGCCTCGGGCGTGACGTCGCGGCCGGTGACCCCCGTGCCCCCGGTGGCGATGACGACGTCGATCGCGGGATCGACGATCCAGTCGGTCAATTGCCGTTCGATCTGCGCCACCACATCGCGCAGGATGGCGCGGGCGGCGACCCGGTGGCCGGCCTTTTCGATGCGCTCGACCAGCGTATCGCCCGACCGGTCGTCGGCCGGGGTCCTGGTGTCGGACACGGTCAGCACGGCGATGTTGACGGCAAGAAACGGACGGCTGGGGTCAATTTTCACGTTTGGCCTCGGGCTCGGCCGGAGAAAGGGCGACCTGCCCGTTCAGCGGGTCGGTCGCACTGTAAACCGGCCAATCGCCGGCGACAACGGCCTGCAGCGACGGGCGCGGCTGGTTCATCCGGTCGCGATACAGCCAGTAGTTGGCCACCACGCGCTCCACATAGACGCGGGTTTCGTTGGCCGGAATGCTCTCGATGAACAGCAGCGGGTCGTTGCGATGGTCGGTGTTGCGCAGCCATTTCCGCAGATTTCCAGGACCGCCGTTATAGGCGGCGACGGCCATGAACAGATTGCCGCCGATCTCGGGCGATTCCAGCAGGTAGCGGATATATTTCTGGCCCAGCGTGACGTTGAGCTCGGGATCGTACAACTCCTCGCGCCGGTTGCCGCGATAGCGCGTGCCCGACATGAACCCGGCGGTTCCCGGCATCAATTGCATCAGCCCGCGCGCGCCGGACCGGCTCTTGGCATTGGTCTTGAAATTCGATTCCTGGCGGATCAGCGCGAACAGCAGCGCCCGGTCGATCTGGAAGCCATCGCGCGGGGACAGCGCCGGCATCGGGAACAGCGCGGCGCCGTGCCAGCGGCCGTCGCGCTTCTGCACCGCATTGCCAAGTTGGTAGGCCAGCGCGGCAAATTGCTGGTCGTCGGCGAAGCCCATCAGGGCCAGCAGCAGCGGCGTCGGCAGGCGCGGCGCGATGCGCTTGAATTCGCCCACCGCGCGCTCTTCCTCGCCGATCTGCAACAGCGCCAGACCGCGCCGGGCGGCCGGAACGCCCAGCAGCGCCCGCGCCCCCTCGGGCGACGCGTCCGGCAGATCCCAGTCGATGGTATGCCGGATCGCCAGCGCCTCCTGGCCCAGCACCCCGTAGAAGGTCATAGGCCGGTCGGCGGCCAGCTTCAGCATCGGTCCGACGCGGCCCGGCTGGTGGCCGACCAGATAGGCCCGCGCTGCCCAGTAGGCGCCAGCGGAGGCCAGCCAGTCGTCGGCCCGGCGGGACCGCGCCAGGGCCTCGAAATAGCCGGCGGCGACATCCGTGCGGCCCAGCCGCCAGGCAGCGAGGCCCGCCCACCAGCGGCTCTCGGGAAGCATGCGGCCGGAACGGTCGGCGGCGGCGCCGACGGTCGCCAGCGCCTTTTCGTCCTGCCCGGCATGGAAATACGCCACGCCGATATCGGTCAGGGCCTCGTCATAGCTCATCGTGTCGAAATGCCGGGACACGCCCTTGTCCGACAGGTATTCCAGCGCCCGCGTCGGCGCGCCCATGCGCAGCCAGCGGCGGATCTTCGAGCGGGCGAAATTCAGATCGCGGCCGTAGCGCCGGCGGACGACCGCGCCGTCATCGTCCTCATCGACCGCCACCTGCACCGCCTCCGGCGCCGGCTCGTTCCAGGCGACCGAAACCAACGGAGCGCGTGGTTCGCGCGGCCAGTTCCAGTTCTGCGGCCGGCGCTTGACGGCCAGTTTGTAGACCCGCTCGGCACCCGGATGATCGGCATATTGCGCCATCCAGTCCTTCAATTCCTCGTATGAGGACCGATAGCCGTGCGGGTCCATGAAGCGGTCGAACAGCACATGGCCCAGCAGCGAGCGATCGGAAAGCTGGGGAATCAGCTTGTCCGCCGCGCCCCATTTGCCCTGGTCCTGCAAATCGAAGATCCGGCGGTAGAGCTCAACGTCGGCGTCGCCGAGCACGGCCAGCATGGCGCCGAGATCCTGCGCCGGGGCTGCAAGCGCGGCCTCGTCCGGAACGGTCTGCTCGATCGGCGGCGCGGCCAGGACCGGGGCCGGCCACGACAGTCCCAGCGCCAGTGCGGCGGCAATGACGAGCACGCCGATCCCCGGCCGACGCCGGCTCCACCCTTCAGATTCCCGCACCGTCCACCCATCCCCGGTTTTGAATATCGACATCGTCCAACATAGAAAGATTTGCGTAAAGAATTCGTGTAGCCGCGCGATGCGGCCGCCATGAGGTCGAAAAAAGAAATTTCCCGCAAATCGAACGAATAGTGGGCAGGCCGTCGTGGCGCTGTGTCAAGTCTTCCCGCCCAGCGCGTCGAGCCGTTCGCGCAGGGCAAGGAAATCCATCCAGATTTCCCGCTTCATCTCGGGGTTTCGCAGCACATAGGCGGGATGGAAGATGGGTATGGCGGGAATCGGCGCGTCCAGCGATTCGTCGGCATAGTCGATCCAGCGACCGCGCGCCCGGTTGATGGCCTCGTTCGTGCTCAGCACCGTGTTCATGGCCGGCCGGCCCAGCAGTACGATCAGGCGCGGTCGCACCAGGGCGATGTGCCGCCGCACGAAGGGCAGGCAGGCGCCGATCTCGGCATCGGTCGGGCTGCGGTTGCCCGGCGGGCGCCAGAACACGATATTGGCGATGTAGACCGCATCCGGATCGATTCCGGCCCAGTGCAGAATGCTGTCCAGCAGGCGTCCGCTGGCGCCGACGAAGGGCGCGCCTTCCCGATCCTCGTCGGCGCCCGGCGCCTCGCCGATCAGCATGACCGGCGCCCTGGGATTGCCGCGGGCAAAGACCAGGTTGGTCGCCGTCTGTTTCAGGACGCAGCCTTCGAAATTTTCCAGCGCCGCGCGCAGCTCGTCGAGGGTTGTGGCTGCCGCCGCCGCGGCCCGTGCATCGGCGGCGCCCTGCGACGGTGCCAGAGACGACGCCAGCGATGGCGCGGCAATCCGCGGCCGCGGCATCTCGTCGCGTGGCGGCGTGGTGGCGGGGGGCGTTTCCCCCGCCGGCGCGACCGGTTGCTTGCGGCGCCGGTCGATCGGCGTATCGCCGGTCGCCTCGTCGGCGCCCATGGCGACAAGCCAGTCCAGCGCCGCCAGCGCCGCCCTGCCGTTCGCCTCTCCGGAATTGCCGTTCATGCCTCGCCGATCCCCGCGGTCCGCCAGTGAGGCCGCTGGTACTTGAATAATTGCCGCATTGGTTCTAGCAGAGAACCGCCCCGGACTGCTAGGTATCGGGTCCGCACCGGGTTGCACGGCAGGAGGTTGAGGACATGGAACGCGAATCGATGGAATTCGACGTGGTGATCGTCGGCGCCGGCCCGTCGGGCCTGGCCGCGGGTATTCGGCTGAAACAGCTTGCCGCCGAGCGCGGGCAGGATCTCGGCGTCTGCATCATCGAGAAGGGCGCCGAGGTCGGCGCGCATATCCTGTCGGGCGCGGTGGTCGACCCGAAGGCGCTGGACGAACTGATCCCCGACTGGCGGGAAAAGGGCGCGCCGCTGAACACGCCGGCCGGCGACGACCGCTTCCTGTTCCTGACCGCGTCGAAGGCGTTCCGGCTGCCGACCCCGCCGCAGATGCACAATCACGGCAATTACATCGTCAGCCTGGGCAATGTCTGCCGCTGGATGGGCGAACAGGCCGAGGCGCTGGGTGTCGAAATCTATCCCGGCTTCGCCGCCGCCGAGGTGCTGTATCGCGAGGATGGCTCGGTCAAGGGCGTGGCCACGGGCGACATGGGCCTGACCAAATCCGGCGAGCCGGGGCCGAACCACCAGCCGGGCATGGAACTGCATGCGCGCCAGACGATCTTCGCCGAGGGCTGCCGCGGCTCGCTGACCAAGACCCTGTTCGAGCGCTTCGACCTGCGCCGCGACTGCGACCCGCAGACGTTTGGCATCGGCATCAAGGAATTGTGGGAAGTCGACCCGGCAAAGCACAAGCCGGGCGCCATCGTCCACACGATCGGCTGGCCGCTGGCCGGCGACACCTATGGCGGCTCGTTCCTCTATCATCTGGAGGGCAATCAGGTGGCGGTGGGTTTCGTGATCGGTCTCGACTACGCCAACCCGCATATCAGCCCGTATATGGAATTCCAGCGCTTCAAGCACCATCCGGCGATCCGCCCGACCTTCGAGGGCGGACGGCGCGTCGCCTATGGCGCCCGCGCGCTGAGCGAGGGCGGGTTGCAGTCGATTCCGAAACTGTCCTTCCCGGGCGGGTTGCTGGTCGGCGACACGGCGGGTTTGCTGGACGTGCCGAAGATCAAGGGCACGCACACCGCGATGAAGTCGGGCATGCTGGCCGCCGAGTCGGTCTACGACGCGCTGACCGCGGCCGAGCCGCCGGGCGAAGTCGTCGCCTATGCCGAGCGGCTGCGGCAAAGCTGGGTGTGGAGCGATCTTTTCAAGGCGCGCAATATCCGGCCTTCCTTCAATCGCGGCCGCTGGTTCGGCCTGGTCTATTCGGCCCTCGACACCTACCTGTTCCGCGGCCGCGCGCCCTGGACCTTCCGCAACCATGCCGACCACGACCACTTGAAGAAAGCGGCCGACTGCCCCCGGATCGACTATCCGAAGCCCGATGGCGTCATCAGCTTCGACCGGCTGACCAATGTGGCGTTTTCCAACACCAGCCATGAGGAAAACCAGCCGGTACACCTGCGGTTGAAGGATTCCTCGGTTCCCGTCGCCTTGAACCTGGCGCTGTACGATGCGCCCGAGCAGCGCTATTGCCCGGCCGGCGTCTACGAGATCGTCGGCGAGGCGGAAGGCGCGCCCCGGTTGCAGATCAACGCGCAGAACTGCGTCCACTGCAAGACCTGCGACATCAAGGACCCGACGCAGAACATCACCTGGACCGTACCCGAGGGCGGCGGCGGTCCCGCCTATTCCGGGATGTGACGCGGAAGTTCCTCGCCGGATGGTCGCGCGGGCTTGCTGGACGGATCGGGAACGGGCGGCTACTGTCGGGCTGCTATCCGGTTTTTCGAGGAACACGATGCATCGAACGGGTCGAAATTTCGCGCGCGGACTGGGCGGCGCCGCCGCTGTCGTCATGTTTGCCACGCTTGCCGGATGTGCGGGCGACAATCGCGAAAACCTCGGAGAGGATCCGGCGCGGGCCGGCGCCCGTTTGCCGGCCGCCGTGATCGAGCCGGCGGGGGATCGTTCGCCCTTCGGCAACTACCTGGTGGGCCTTCTGGCCGAACGCCAGCACGATTACGGACGCGCCGCCGAGGCGTTCGGTCATGCCCTGCAAGACAGTCCGGACGATATGGCACTGACGCAGCGGGCCTTTTATGCCGCGCTGCAGGCGGGGCGCTACGACGCGGCGCTGCGGCATGCCGATCGCCTGGAAGCGGCGGGTCTGGACACGCCGATCGCCAGACTTCTGCAGGTCGCGGGGTCGATGAGGACGGCGGATTACCCCGCCGCGCTGCGCCGGCTGGAGGCGATGGACCGATCGTCCGATCTGGCCCGGCTGTCGGTGCCATTGGCCCTGGGCTGGGCACGTCTCGGCGCCGGCGAGACCGCGCGCGCGCTGGCGGCGCTCGCTCCGCTCGACGAGATTTCCGGTTTCCGTTTGCTGCGCCTGTTGCATGAGGGCTTCATCAACGAACTGGCCGGACGGCCGGCGGCGGCGGAAGCCGCCTATCGCGAGGCGATGGATGGCCCCCCGGCGGATGCCCCGCTGCGCGCGGTGCGGGCGCTCGGCGGATTTCTCGAACGTCAGGACCGGACCGCCGAGGCGCGGGCGCTTTACCAGGCACATGGCGGGTTCGCGCCGGGCGAGCCGCTGGCCGACGACACGGCGGCGCGCCTGGCCGAGGGACGCAAGCCGGAACCGCTGGTCGGCAGCCCGGCGGAAGGGCTGGCGGAGAGCTTCTTCGACATCGCCAGCGCCCTGCCGCGCGACCGGGCCGGCGAGGTCGTTCTGATCTATGCGCGACTGGCGCTTTACCTGAAGCCCGACTTCCCGCTGGCGCAGCTTCTGCTGGGCGAGGTTCTGGACGGATTCGGGCGCTACGAGGAAGCGGCGGAGATTTACCGCAAGATCGACAGCCAGGATCCGCTGGCCTGGATCGCGCAGCTCCGCCTGGCCGACAATATCTACGATCTCGGCGACACCGAGGGGGCCATCGCCCTGCTGCGCCGGATGGCCGACAGCAGGCCCGAGCGCACCGACGCCCTGATCCGGCTGGGCAATATCCTGCGCTACAAGGAACGCTTCAAGGAGGCTGCGGCCACCTATGACGAGGCGGTGGCGCGGATCGGGACCGTCGATCGCGACCACTGGAGCCTGCTTTACAGCCGTGGGATCGCCCTCGAGCGCTCTGGCCGGTGGGAGCAGGCCGAGGCCGATTTCCTGCACGCGCTCGAACTCGAGCCGGAACAGCCCTTCGTCCTCAACTATCTCGGCTATAGCTGGGTCGAGAAGGGAATCAACCTCGACCGGGCAAGATCCATGCTGGAACGCGCGGTGGCCAAGCGTCCCGACGACGGCTACATCGTCGACAGCATGGGCTGGGCGCTGTACAAGCTGGGCGAGCATGAGAAGGCGGCGGCCTATCTGGAGCGCGCGGTCGCCCTGCAGCCGCAGGACCCGGTGATCAACGACCATCTCGGCGATGCCTATTGGCGGGTTGGCCGCACCAAGGAAGCCCGTATCCAGTGGTCTCGCGTTCTCGGGATGGACCCCGAGCCGAAACTGCTCGACGAGATCCGGCGCAAGCTGGAGAAGGGTCTGCAGCCGCCGGACGCCGGGGGATGACCGTGGCGGATACGCCGGTTCGCCTGCGGGCGCCGGCGAAGCTCAATCTCTATCTGCATGTCACCGGCCGGCGTGGGGACGGATACCATCTGCTCGACAGTCTGGTGGTTTTCACCGATCTGGCCGATACGCTGGAATTGTCGCCGTCGCCGTCGCCGGCGTTGACGCTGGATGTCGAGGGGCCCCTGGCGGGGCAGGCCGGGCCGGTGGGGGACAATCTGGTGCTGCGCGCGGCGCGGCTGCTGGCGCAGGCGACCGGTGCGCAACGGGGCGCCCGCATGCGTCTGGTCAAGCGGATCCCGGCCGCCGCCGGTCTCGGTGGCGGGTCGTCGGATGCCGCCGCGGCGCTGACGGGGTTGATGCGCCTGTGGGATATCGCGCCCGAACGCGTCGACCTGCCGGCGCTGGCGTTGCGGCTGGGGGCCGATGTGCCGGTCTGCCTTGGCGGACGGCCGGCCTTTGTCGGCGGCATCGGCGAGACGATCGATCCGGCGCCGGACTTGCCGCCGGCCGGCTTGCTGCTGGTCAATCCCGGCACCCGACTGCCGACGCCCGCGGTCTTCGCCGCGCGGCGCGGGGATTTTTCCGGTTCCGCCCGATTCGCCACGCCGCCGGCCGATGCCGCGGGCCTGGCGGCGCTTCTGGCCGGGCGTGGCAACGATCTGACCGGGGCCGCCCGCGGCCTGGCGCCACAGATCGGCGATGTCCTGGCGGCGCTGGCCGGGTTGCCGGGTTGCCTTCTGGCCCGGATGACCGGCAGCGGGGCCACCTGTTTTGGCCTGTTCGACGATGCGGATGCGGCGGCGGCGGCGGCGAAATCGCCCGCGCTGGCCGGCCGGGACTGGTGGATTGCGGCGACCCGCATCCGGTCGGCGGAAGGCTGATCCAGACTCTTGCCCGGCCGATCGCTTCGTCCTATTGTGCGGCCCGCCCGCGATCGGGCTGGTTGTTGGGGCGTGGCCAAGCGGTAAGGCAACGGTTTTTGGTATCGTGATCCCAGGTTCGAATCCTGGCGCCCCAGCCAATCTCAACGCGAATGCGGCGCGGCCGCGGATACCCGATCGAGCGTTGCCCGCACCTTGCGCGCCAGATCGGCGCGGCTGAACGGCTTCGACAGCAGTTCCGCCTCCATCGTCGCCATGTCGCCCCGCTCGTTGCGGCGAACCACATCCTCGGCATAGCCCGACATGAACAAGACCTTCAGATCCGGCCGCAGCTTGCGGGCCGCCTCGGCGATCGCCGCGCCGCTGCTGCCGCCGGGCAGAACCACGTCGGACAGCAGCATGTCGATCGCCGGATTGGCCCGCACTTGCGGGATCGCGGTCTCCGCATCCTCTGCCTCGAGGACGGAATAACCGAGGCTGCGCAACAGCGCCACGGTCAAATGGCG
>JAHELM010000274.1 GCA_024644185.1 Rhodospirillales bacterium
CAGCTCCGCGCTGGTGCTGGCGAACAGGAAACGGCCGTTGTTGGCCCTGGCCACGCTGGAGAGAATCCGGTCGCCGGCGATGCCGATACCCGGCATGTAATCCTTCATCGCATAGCTCAGGCCGATCGTGTAGACGCGGATTTTCTTGTCGTCGAGCATCTGCCAGAAGGCGGGGTGATCGATCTTGCTGGCGGTATCGCCGCCGTCGCTCATGACGATGATGGCCTTGTTGCCCCGCAGGGGCTCCAGCAACTGGGCCCCTTTCTTTACGGCGCTGTAGAACGCGGTTCCGCCATCCGCGCGGAACTGCCCCTCGGTCGCGGCCTTGAGCAAGGCCTTGTCGCTGGTGAAATCCGGCACCAGGATATTCACGTCATTGTCGAAGCGGATCAGGCTGAGCTGTTCGCCGGGGCGCAGATTGTCGATGTAGCTTTCCACCGCCTCGCGCAAATCCTCGGTGCTGCCATCCATGCTGCCGCTGGAATCCCAGATCAGGACCACGGAGATGGGCGGCTGCCAGACTTTCAGGCGTGTATCGCCGCCTTCCACAGCCCAGGAAAACGCCGTCTGTTCCCGCGGCGTCGCCCCCGGATTGAACTGCTTGGCGATCTCGCCACTCCTGTCGAGCAGGGCGATGCCGGTCCGGATGTTCGGCTCGCCGGCGATATCCAGGGTCAGGACCGTCGCGTCGTCCGCGGGCAGGTCGAGCCGGAAGTAGTCGTTGTCGTCGATGCCGTCGATGCTGCCCCGGGTTACCCGGTCCAGCGGCATGGCGGCGGCGGTGTCCGGGCTGTTGTTGGGCTCGGTTTCCGGAACCGGATCGGCCAGTGCCAGATCCGGGGGCGGCTTCTCGCCGGATGCGTTTTCACCTGACCCGGGGGCCGGCGGCAGCAAGACGGAGCGGTAGCCGGGCTTGGCCCCCTCGATCAGTTCGACTTCGCCGAGGCCGGTGCGGTTTCCGCCAAAATTCTCCAGGATTCTCAGCCGGACATAGCGGGCCATGGCGGCGACTGGAAAGGCCTGCATGTCGGGGCTCTGCTGCAAGTCGAATATGCCGATCTCGCGGAAACCCGCCGAGGGGGAGTCCATCGAAACCGACACGGAGACGCGTTTGGCGGCAGTGTCCGGCTTGTCGTCCGTCCGTGTGTTGAACAGGATACGGTCGATATACGCCGTCCGGTCGTCGCGGAAGGCGAAGACGAGGTCCTGCGGCAAGAACCCCGTGGCCGACACCCAGCCCGGCGTCTCGGTACCGCCATCGACGAGGTTGTAGACTCCGTGTTCCCGGTCGCGCTGCGACTGGAATCGCACGATCGCGCCGCCCAGCGCCGGCGCGGCCAGGTTCTTCGGCATATCCGCGGTGATCGATTCCGTGGTTTCCGCCGCCTCGTAAATCCCGATCTCGCCGGCCTGCGTACGGTTGTCGCCGAAATTCGACAGGAACACGACCTTGACATAACTGGCCGGTGTCGGCGCAAAGCGGATGATTTGCTCGGCGGCGGAATATTGGAGGCGGGCCGTCGCGACGCGTTCGAATCCCGTATCCGGCCCGGCGGTCGAGACCCAGACCTCCACATGCTTGGGCATGAACCGGGCGTCGCGCCGTGTCTCGGGCGTGTTCGGATCGATCGTGACTGCCCGGACAAGCGCCCGGCGGCCTTCGCGGAACGAGAAAACGAAGGCTTGCGGCAGGCTTGCGTCGGCCGATGACCAGCCGCAACTGTCGCAATTATTGCCGCCCAGGTTCATGATCAGGGGAAACCCGTCGATCAGGTTTTCGACCGCCCATTCCGGTTTTTCGGATTTCGACGTGAAGCTCTCGATGCGGCCGCCCAGATGCGCCAGTGCGATATTCAATCCGTCCGGCGCCGGCGCGGTGGCGGCAAGTTCGGCATAGGGATTCGTGGCCGCGACCTTGAAGGGCAGGTTCACCGCCGGTCCGTCCTTGATGGCGATCGTGACCTGGTAGTCGCCGGGCGGGAATAGCTTTATACCCCTGGCGGGGGGCAGCCCCGACAGCTTGAAGCCAAAGGTCTTGCTGGCGCCCTTGCCGAGATGCTGGTTGCCGCCGGCAAGTCTGGCGTTCTTCGCGATACCCGGTACCGCGACCGCGAACAGGTCGTATGAAACATTCATGGACCCCTGGTTTTCCGACCGAAACGCAATGAATATTTCGGGGATTTCCTCGGGAAATTCGGCAAGCGGCGCTGGCGGCTCGGCCTTCGCGTCGGCGAGCAGCATGACGTGCAGGGGGCCCGCTTCCAGATCGAAACTGTGCTGGCCGGACTCTGACGTCGCCGTGGGCTTGGCGTCACCGGCGGTTGTCGCGGCTTCCGCACCGGCTGTCGCCCCCGCCGTACCGGCCGGCGCGCCGACCGTAAATGTGAGGAGTTCGCCGCTGTGGCCGCCATAGAGAACGGTTATGCCGATCTCGCCGGGCGGAAATCCCTTGGCCGGCGTCGGAATGGCGATGCGCGTGGTCTCGCCGGCCGGCACCGGATTCATCGCCGCCCAGACCACCCTGGGCTTGCCGCCGCCGGCGGCGACATGGGTCATCGCCCGGAAGAAAATCAGCAGCGGCTTTGCGGTGTCGCCCGCCGTCTCCGCATGGACGACCAGTGTCAGGTCGGCGGTATTGGCGGCAATCGGGGCGCCGGGCGCCTGGCCGTCGGCAACCAGGCTGGCCTCGACGGTAACCCCGCCCACCGTGGCCTTGCCCGTGGCGACCGGCTCCTGCGCGAGGGCGGGGGGAAGCTGCAACGCAAACAATAATAAAGAAAGTCCGACACAGAAAAACAATGCGCGATAATTAAAGAAATGTAGAATCACGACAAATCACCGAGCAGTTTATTCCGGGAAATATGAGATATAGTTATTGAACAATCTCATGATGAAAATAAAAACAAACGTTGTCTTCATGATAATGGTAATGTTTGTGATATTTCATTACAAAGAAAGTTCAATAAATGCGCCGATCAGGGAAATGGTCTGGCCGATATGTTGAATCCGGAGGCCTGTCCCCAGACCACTAAGCAATCCCCCGATGCGGCATGTCAAAAACGATGCGAAGATGGCCGCGTCGCGGATGGAGTTTCGCTCGCTTCCGGCTATGCTTTTTGCGAAAGAGGCGAAGCACACGCCATACTGAACCAGGTTCAACAGGAGGCCGGTGTGGTCGGCACTCACGCCCCCCGTTCCGCGGTCGCCCATCCCCAGCGTTGCGCCGGTGCGCGGGTCGATACGCCACCACGTTACCGGCGCGTGCGGATCGGACGCGGGCGACACCGCCAGCAGGATTTGTCCGTTTGCCAGGTCCGCGCTCATATAACGCGCCGCCATGCCGCCGAAATCCGCGGCTGATGCGCCGCTGCCGCCGGCGCGGATCAGTTGCCACGGTGCCTTGTCCGCCAGCGATTTTTCGTGCATGGCGGCGGTGTTCCGGATGTTGTTCCCGTCCGACAACTCCGCCGCCTCGGCAACGGTATCGGCGATGCCCTGCATCAACCGAACCTGGAAGGGGTCGAGCCCGGGCAGCGCGCGGGGGCCGACGCCGTTGGCGACGATATCGATTTCCGTGATATCGCGCATCCGCGGGCCGGCCGACGCCGTGACGTCGGGCCTGTCGTCGATTTCCTGGACATTGCGCAGCATGGTGACGTTCGGACGGTCGATATAGGTGAAATCGGCCACCGGGCTGATCGTCCAGCGGAGGGCGGACAAGTCCATGAGATTGACATTGAGGCCCTGCATCTTCGGGCCCAGCCGCGCCAGCGCGTCTTCGCCGGGATCCTTGCCGGAGACCTGAGCAATCAGCAGCGGTTCGATTTCGCGGATCTTTGCGGCCGCGAGGTAGGCCGCGTGGGCGGGCGAGAGCCGCGCCTGCTGCACCGAGATCGCGTAGGTGGACAGCAGGGCCAGTGCCCGCCGCTGCGTCTGCAGCGGTGTCAGGCTTTTCGCCTTGCCCAGCTTCGCCGGATCCCGGATCGCGCCGGGTTTGGTGACGTCGTTGAAAAGATCGAACACGGCACGGCGACGTTTTTCCACGGGGTGTCCCGGGACCTGTATCTCGATGTCGAGCCAGGCGGCGGTGACTTCCGCCGCGGATTTCGGAGCCACCGGCGCGGCCTCGGTGCCGTCATGTCCGCTGGGCATCGCGGCGAACATATCCGACGCGCCGCCGACGCTGTTTGTCGTCGCCCGGCTTACCGCCGATCCCAGCAGGAAACCGGCCAGGTCCGCGCCCTCGGCGGGGATGGTCGAGCCGTCCATCCGGAACAGCTTGTCGACGAAGGGCTGTCCATCGACGGTGAGCATCGGCGTCCACCCCCTGATCGCGGCGACCGATTGCAGAAAGGCGTCGGGCTTGCCGGCCATGGCGTTCAATTGGTCGATGGACGGCGATTC
>JAHELM010000275.1 GCA_024644185.1 Rhodospirillales bacterium
ACCCTGGTCATCGAAACCGACCAGGCCTACGCGCCAACCTTCCTGCTCTATTGCCTGACCGCCGGCGTCGGTTCCGTGGTCGACAGGAAGGAAGTCCTGGCACACGAGGTCGCGGGCGATCTCGGCTATGGCTGGCTGAAGACGAACTTTGCCGGAAGCGGGCCGTTCAAGCTGAAGAACTGGACGCCCAACGAATCGCTGACGCTGGAGCGCAACGACCTGTACTGGAACGGCGTGCCGGCGATGAAGCGGGTGCTGATCCGGCATGTCAAGGAGGCCGCCTCGCAGCAGCTTCTGCTGGAAAAGGGCGATATCGACATTGCCCGCAATCTCGAAGCCGACCAGCTGGCCTCGATCGCCGGTAACAACAGCCTGGTGACGATGACGGCGCCGAAGGGCGCGATCTGGTACCTGGGCCTGTCGCAGAAGAACGAGTATCTGAAGCGGCCGCAGGTTCGCGAGGCGATGAAGTACCTGATCGATTACCAGGGCATCGCCGACACCATCCTGAAAGGCCGCGGCGTGGTCCATCAGGCGTTCCTGCCCAAGGGCTTCCTCGGCGCGCTGGAAGAGACGCCCTACAAGCTGGACGTCGCCAAGGCCAAGGCGTTGCTGGCCGACGCAGGACTCCCGAACGGCTTCAAGGTGACCATGGACACGCGCAACACCACCGCGATCATGGCGATGGCGCAGGCGATCCAGTCGACCATGGCGCAGGCCGGGATCGAGCTGGAGATCATCCCCGGCGACGGCAAGCAGACCCTGACCAAGTACAGGGCCCGCCAGCACGACATCTATATCGGCCGCTGGGGCCCCGACTATCAGGACCCGCATACCAACGCTGACACCTTCGCGCGCAATCCGGACAATTCGGACGATGCGAAATCGAAGCCGTTGGCGTGGCGCAATGCCTGGGACATTCCGGAAATGACCAAGCAGGCGGATGCGGCGGTTATGGAGCGCGACCCGGCGAAGCGGGCGAAGATGTATCTGGATATCCAGCGCGAGCACCAGAAGACATCGCCCTTCGTCATCATGTTCCAGGAAACCGAGGTGGCGGCCGTGCGAAAGGGCATAAAGGGCTTCATCCTCGGCCCGTCGTTCGACAATAACTATTACGCCAAGGTCACCAAGTAACAGACCGATGGCGGATTTGACGAAGAGTGGCGGCGGTCTTTCGTACCGCCGCCATTTCGCCTGGACGGGCAAGGTGGCGCGCACGGTGGCAACCGTGGCGACCACCTTTCTCGGCTTGCTGCTGGTCACCTTCCTGATCGGCCGGGTGGTACCGGTCGACCCGGTTCTGGCCGCGGTCGGCGACCATGCCTCGGCCACCACCTACGAGCGGATGCGCGAGCAGATGGGGCTGAACCTGCCGCTGTGGCAGCAATTCGCGAATTACGTCGGTAATATCCTGCGCGGCGACATGGGCCAGTCGGTGCTGACGGCGCGCCCGGTGCTGGAGGATATCGGCCGCGTGTTTCCGGCCACGCTGGAACTGGCCACGGTCGCCACGGTGCTGGGTATCCTGATCGGTGTGCCGGCGGGCGTGCTGGCCGCTGTCCACGAAGGGAAACTGATCGACCAGATCGTCCGTTTCCTGGGCCTGATCGGCTATTCGGTGCCGGTGTTCTGGCTCGGGCTGGTCGGGCTGCTGGTCTTCTATGCCAAGCTGGGCTGGGTTGCCGGGCCGGGGCGGGTGGATTTCGGCTATGACGGGGTCGTCGATCCGGTCACCGGCCTGATTCTGGTCGATTCGCTGCTGCAGGGCGAGACCGGGATATTCTTCAACGCGCTGACGCATCTGGCGCTGCCGGCCTGCCTGCTGGCCTATTTTTCGCTGGCCTATATCGCGCGCATGACACGCTCGTTCATGCTGGAGCAGCTTCGCCAGGAATATATCGTCACCGCGCGCGTCAAGGGCCTGCCCGAACGCGTGGTCATCTGGCGCCATGCCCTGGGCAACGTGGCGGTGCCGCTGGTCACGGTGATCGCCCTGTCCTATGCCAATCTGCTGGAGGGATCGGTTCTGACCGAGACCATCTTCGCCTGGCCGGGGCTGGGCCAGTACATCACCAACTCGCTGCTGAACGCCGACATGAACGCGGTGCTGGGCGGCACCATCGTCGTCGGCGCGGTGTTCATCGGCATCAACCTGCTGTCGGACATGCTGTATCTGACGCTGGACCCGCGGGCGCGGCGATGACGGGAAAAGGCCGCATTCCATGATCACACGCGACTGGTTGCTTTCGGTATCGCCCGAATCGCAGATGCAGGCGCGGCTGGGCCGCATCTATGTCGGCTGGCTGGCGTTCCGGCAGAACCGGCTGGCCATGCTGGGCCTCGGCATCATCGTGCTGTTGATCGTCGTGGCGGCGCTGGCCGACGTGCTGGCGCCGCACAACCCGATATCCGGGCAGCTGGTGCAGCGCCTGAAGCCGCCGGGCGGCGACTTTCTGCTGGGCAGCGACGATCAGGGACGCGATATCCTCAGCCGCATCCTGTACGGGTCGCGCTATACGCTGCTGATCGTGGCTCTGGTGGCGGTAACCGCCGCGCCGGTTGGGCTGATCGTCGGCACGGCGGCCGGGTTCCTGGGCGGCTGGACCGACATCGTACTGATGCGCATCACCGATATCTTCCTCGCCTTCCCCAAGCTGATTCTGGCGCTGGCCTTCGTCGCCGCGCTGGGCCCCGGCATCGAGAACGCGATCCTGGCGATCGCGCTGACAAGCTGGCCGCCCTACGCCCGCGTCGCCCGCGCCGAAACGCTGACCGTGCGCAACGCCGCCTATATGGCGGCGGCGAAACTGCAAGGCATCTCGTCGGCCAGACAGATCGTCGGCCATATCGCGCCGATGTGCATTCCCTCGCTGATCGTGCGGGTGACGCTGGACATGGCCGGCATCATCCTGACCGCCGCCGGGCTGGGTTTCCTGGGTCTTGGCGCGCAGCCGCCGATGCCGGAATGGGGCGCCATGATCGCCAGCGGACGGCAGTTCCTGCTCGACCAGTGGTGGGTTGCGACCATGCCCGGCATCGCCATCTTCATTGTCAGCCTGGGGTTCAACCTGTTCGGCGACGGGCTGCGCGACGTGCTCGATCCGAAGCGGGGGCAATAGAAGCATGACCGGGACCCCGCTGCTCGACATCGCCAATCTCTGCGTCAGCTTCCGTACAAGCCACGGCCCGGTCGAGGCGGTGCGCGGGGTCAGCTTCGCCCTCGGCCGCGAACGGCTGGGCATCGTCGGCGAATCCGGCTCCGGCAAGTCGCAGACCGGGCGGGCGATCCTTGGCCTGATCGCCGGCAACGGGACAATCCGCGCCGACCGCATGCAGTTCGGCGACCGCAGCCTGCTGGGGCTCGACGAGCGCGGCTGGCGCGACATCCGCGGCAAGCGCATCTCGATGGTGTTGCAGGATCCGGTGTTTTCACTGAACCCGGTGATGACGGTCGGACGCCAGGTGGTCGAGGCCTATACCGCGCATTATCCGGTTTCGCGCCGCGAGGCCCGGCGGAAGACGCTGGAGATGCTGGCCGCGGTCAAGATCCGCGATCCCGAATCGGTGTTCGACCGCTATCCGCACGAGGTTTCCGGCGGCATGGGCCAGCGCATCATGATCGCCATGATGCTGATCCCCGGCCCCGACCTGATCATCGCCGACGAACCGACCTCGGCGCTGGACGTGACCGTACAGCTTCAGGTTCTGGCCATCCTCGACGACCTGGTGCGTGAACGCGGCATGGGGCTGATCTTCATCAGCCACGATCTGTCGCTGGTCTCGTCGTTCTGCGACCGCGTGCTGGTGATGTACAAGGGCCGCATCATGGAAGAGGTGAAGGCCAGCGAACTGCATCAGGCGCGCCACCCCTATACGCGTGGCCTGCTTGAGTGCCTGCCCCGCCTGGACGGAGACCGCGCGCCGCTGCATATGCTGACGCGCGATCCCGCCTGGGAAACCGGCTGAACGGCGGGGACGGACGAACCATGCTGGACATCGCCAATCTGGGCTGCCGTTTCGGGGATACCACCGTGCTGCGTGACGTCGGCCTGTCGGTCGGGCATGGCGCGGCCTTCGGTCTGGTGGGCGAGTCCGGTTCGGGCAAATCCACGGTCTTGCGCACCGTCTGCGGGCTGGTGGACGACTGGGACGGCACCATCGCGGTGGACGGCAAGCCGCTGGGCCCGACCCGCGACCTGGCCTTCTATCGCGCGGTGCAGATGGTGTTCCAGGATCCGTACGGGTCGCTGCACCCACGCCACACCATCCATCGCATCCTGTCCGAGCCGGTGGCGGTACACCGGCTGGGCGATATCGAGGGCAGGGTCGTGCAGGCGCTGGAACAGGTCGGGCTGGACAGTTCGTTCCGCTTCCGCTATCCGCACCAGCTT
>JAHELM010000276.1 GCA_024644185.1 Rhodospirillales bacterium
TGCGCGGCGCGTGGCGCCGATGGCGGCGGTGGCGCCGGCGGGGGTGGGGGCGGCGTGACGGCGCTGCGCCCGCCACCCTGCGACAAGGCGGCTACGGTCGCCTGCAGATGTTCGATCTGCTGCAACAGCATCACCTGGTGTTCCTGCATCGCCTGCAATTGTTCGTAGAGCTGGTTGCCGGCATCCTGGATCTGGGCAATATCCTCGGCTGCCTGCTGGGCGGACTGCGGCAGCGGCGCCAGGGCCTCCTTCGCGCTGTTCCATTCGTCCTGCAGCGTCTTCAATTGCTGCGCGGCGGCGTTGGCCTCCTGCTGCGCCTGGATGGCGGCGGCGTTGGCGCCGCGCGCATCGTTGCCGGCCTTGCCCAGTTCCTGTTTCATCGTGTTGATATCGGTCGTCGCCTTGTCGGCGACCCCGCGCAACCCGACCAGGCCGCGCGCCGCCTTCTGGAACGAATCGCGGCGGGTCATGAACTCGTGAACCAGGCCGCCGCCGACGATGACCACCAGGCCGACGAGGACTCCGGTCAGTCCGGCCCGCATGGTCAGAAGCAGCATGGCGACCAGCCCGGCCCCCACATAGCTTGCCGCCATGATTAGATGCGTACGTTTATTCATGTCAAATTCGCGCCGATTCCGCCCTGATTCACCCCAGATTCCGCCGCGCAAGGGTACTTGTGCTGGACTCGCAAGGCAAGCCCGCTTGTTTTGGCCGTTTCGATCACCGGAAATCGGCCCCCACCGCGGCCCCCACCGCGGCAAATCCATCGGCCTTCAGCAGCGCCGCGAGGTCGCGCTTCAGTGCCCCGACCAGCCCCGGCCCGCCATAGACCAGCGCGGTGTAGAGCTGCACCAGCGAGGCTCCGGCACGGATCTTTGCATAGGCATCCGCGCCGCTGGCCACGCCGCCGACGCCGATCAGCACCACCTTGCCGCCGGTCAGCCGGTACATGGCGCCCAGCAGCGCCGTCGACGGCGCGAACAGCGGCCGCCCGCTCAAGCCTCCCGCCTCTCCCCGAAACCGGCTGGCCAGGCCGGCGGGCCGCTCGATCGTCGTGTTGCTGACGATCAGGCCGGCCAGATTTCCCTCCATCGCCACCGCTGCAATATCCTCGCGATCGGCCTCGGTCAGGTCCGGGGCAATCTTGACGAACAGCGGCGGGGCGGCGTCCGGGCAGGCCTGGGCCAGCGTCTCGCCCACCGCCGCCACGATGCCGGAAAGCTGCGCACGCCCCTGCAGCGCGCGAAGACCGGGCGTATTCGGCGACGACACGTTGATCACCACGTAACTGGCAAGTGGGCCGAGACGCCGGGCACAGGCGGCGTAATCGGCCACCGCATCGGCGCTGTCCTTGTTGCGGCCGATATTGACGCCGACGACGCCCCGGCGCGGCCCGGCCAGCCGCCGCGCCGCCGCCGCCATGCCCTGGTTGTTGAAACCCATGCGGTTGATCACCGCCGCATCCTCGGTCAGGCGGAACAGGCGCGGCCGCGGATTGCCGGCCTGCGGCCGGGGCGTGACCGTGCCGATCTCGGCGAAGCCGAAGCCCATGCGCAAGACCGCGGCCCAGGCCTCGGCATTCTTGTCGAAGCCGGCCGCCAGGCCGAACGGATTGGGCAGGTCGAGGCCGCAAACCCGGCTGCGCAGGACCGGATCGTCGGCATGCCGGTCGACCGGTCCGAGGCCCAGCGCCAGGGCGCGCACGGTCAGCCGGTGCGCGGTTTCCGGGTCGAGCCGACGAAGAAGCGGAAGGGCGATGGCGTAGGGGTTCATGACGCAACGCAAAATGCCGAGCGATGGATGAACCTAACCGAGCGCGGACCCGGCGGCAAGCCGCGCCGCGGCAGCCGCGAAGACAAGGCAAAAGGCCGCATGGGGCGCTACTGGCACGTGTTTTGCGTGGCACTGGCTACCGGCCGCTTCCGGTGGGAGACGGAGACAGGTGGAAAGCAGCATATGAGCGCACGAATTTCCAATATTCTTCATACGACCGCACTGCACAGCGAGCTGGATCGGGCCGACCCGATTGCCGAACCGGCGATGCGCAGGGTGCCGGAAAAGCCGACTCTGGAGATGCTGACCGCGGCCAGCGTGGCGGCCGGGATTCCCATTGCGACCGTCTGGACCGTCTGGCAGGCGATGCTGAAGGCCGCCGACTGAGCGCGGGCTCGCGCCGCCCCTTCCCTTTCTCTTTTCGTTATCGACCCGACCGGCTATGGTTGGGGGCATGAAGAACATCACATGGCTCGACGGCGCCTGGTTCGAGGGCAACCGGGCGATGCTGGGCCCCCTGACCCAGGCGACCTGGCTCGGCGGCGTCATCTTCGACGGGGCGCGATCCTTCGAGGGCAAGGCGCCCGATCTCGATCTGCACTGCGCGCGGGCCATTCGGTCCTGCGCGGTACTGGGCCTGAAAGCCGTGGTCCCGGCCGCGCGGATCGTCGAACTGGCGCGCGAGGGGATCGACCGCTTCGACGGCAAGACCGCGCTTTATATCCGGCCGCTGTTCTGGGCCGAGGACGGGGTGGTCGACCCGGACCCGGAGAGCACGCGCTTCGCCCTGACCGTTTTCGAGGCGCCGCTGCCTCCGCCAAACGGATTTTCCGCCGGCCTGTCGACCTGCCGGCGTCCGGCCCCGGACATGGCGCCGACCGACGCCAAGGCAACCTGCCTCTATCCGCAGTCCGGCCGCGCGGCGCGCGAGGTGAAGGCGCGTGGCTTCGACGATGCGGTGATGCTGGACCCGGACGGGCATGTGGCGGAATTCGCCAGTTCCAACCTGTTCCTGGCACGCGCGGGCGAGGTGCATACCCCGGTGCCGAACCGCACCTTCCTGAACGGCATAACCCGCCAGCGCGTCATCGGCCTGTTGCGCGATGCCGGTGTAAAGGTTCACGAACGCAGCGTAAGCCCCGAGGAATTGACAACGGCCGACGAAATCTTCTCGACCGGCAATTACAGCAAGGTGATCCCGCTGACCCGGTACGAGGACCGGGCGGTGCAGCCGGGCCCGATGTACCGGCTGGCCCGCGACCTGTACTGGAAATACGCCCACCGCCACGGCTGACTGGCAGGGCTGGGAACAAGAAGGAAGCCGGCATGGACAACCTGATGCGCACCGTTCCCGTCAAACTGGCGGAAATCTATGTTCCGTCCCGGTTCGACGGCACGCTGGACCCGGCGAAGGTGGCGACGCTGGCCGCCGACATTCTCGAGAACGGCCTGACCACGCCGATCCGGCTGCGCCGCGACAAGACCCGGTTCGTGCTGGTGGCCGGATTGCACAGGCTCGAAGCCGTGCGGGCCCTGGGCGAGCTGACGGTCGATGCCCTGATCGTCCAGGCCATCAAGCGCTGAACGGAACTCTCCGCAGCGCAATAACACAATAACCTGGGGTCAGGCCCCGCGTTCTTGCATTATTCGCCGCCCGAGCAGGTACGCACGGATCGCCCTCCCGCAAACCCCTCAATCTTCTTGTGTTGGCGAGGCTGGAGAGCTTTTTGACAGGCGCGGTCAACGTCGCCTCGGGGAAATAATAAAGCAAGCATCCGGTGCCTGACCCCGTTCCTTTGCTTTATACGGCGGCGCTCCGCCGGCTCGGGGCGTGGATTACCCCGTGGCCTCCGCCGCCACCTCGGCAATGCGCGCCAGGTGGCAGGCCTTGGCGCCGTCCGGCAGGAACGAGCCCTCGATGGAGTTGCGTGCCAGCCTCGCCAGATCGGCGGCGCCAAGCCCCAGCGCCTCGGCCACGGCCATCACATTGTCCAGCAGATAGCCGCCGAAATAGGCCGGATCGTCCGCGTTCACCGTGGCCCGCAACCCCGCATCCAGCATCCGCCTCAGCGGATGGTCCCGCATGTCGTCGATGACGCGGAGCCGCAAATTGGACAACGGGCAGACGGTGAGCGCGATATTCGCCGCCGCGATCCGCGCCACCAGCGCGGGATCGGCAAGGCAGGCATTGCCGTGGTCGATACGCTCGACTCCCAGAAGATCCAGGGCCGCGCGCACGTAATCGGCCGGCCCTTCCTCGCCGGCATGGGCGACCCGGCGCAAGCCCGCCGCGCCGGCGGCGGCGAAGACCCGGGTGAATTTTTCCGGCGGATTGCCGCGCTCGCTGGAATCCAGCCCCACGCCAACGATGCTTCCATCGGCGAACCAGGGCTCGGCGGCGCGGAATGTCGCGAACGCGTCCGCCTCGTCGAGATGGCGCAGGAAACAGAGGATGAGCCGGGCCGTCATGCCGTGCCGGCGCGCGCCCTCGGCGATGCCGGCCAGCAATCCGTCGGTCGCCAAGGCGAAGGGAAGTCCGCGCCCGGTATTGCCTTGCAGGTTGTAGAACAGTTCGGCATGAACCACCCCGTCGGCCGCCGCGCGGTCC
>JAHELM010000277.1 GCA_024644185.1 Rhodospirillales bacterium
GTGTCTTGGAGACGGCAACCAGCGTCACCGCGCCGGGATCGCGCCCGGCGTCGCGCGCCGCCGCCGCGATGTCCGCCCGCACGCGGGCCAGCCGTTCCGCCACCCCGGTTTCCCCCTGGCTCTTGTCGCTCATCCGGTCCTCTCGCTTCGACGCGGCCGCACCGTAGCAGAGCCTGCGGGAACCGCAAAGACGGGACAAAAAAACCCTTGAAGCCGGACGCGGGCGGGGCATAGTGACGGGATGACCCGCAAGTCCGCCGTGCCCCCCGCCGCCCCTGGTTTCGCCGATATCCTGCACCCGGTGACACCGGCGGAATTCTTCGCCGAATATTACGACCGCAAGCTGCTGCATGTGCCCGGTGGCGCGGAAAAGTTCGCGACTGTCATGTCCTGGCCGGTGCTGGCCGATCTGCTGAACAAGACGGCGATCTGGTCCTCGACCTCGCTGCAACTGGCGCTGGACACCGCCATCGTGCCGCCGGGACAGTATTGCCGGGCGGCGCGCAGCCGCGATGGCAAGGATATCCTGCAGCCCGACGCCGAACGGGTGATGGACCTGCTGCGGCGCGGGGCCTCGCTGGTGGCCAACGATATCGACACGCTGACCCCGGAACTGGCCGGCTTCGCAGGGGCGCTGGAGACCGCGCTGCACGGCAAGGCGCAGGCCAATCTCTATTGTTCGTGGAAACAGCACCAGGCCTTTGGCAGCCATTTCGATACCCATGACGTCTATGCGGTGCATGTGGCCGGCGAGAAGCTGTGGCGGATTTACGAGACCCGGGCCGACAATCCGATCGCCCATCCCGCCTTCAAATCCTTCGGCCAGGAGTGGCACGACCGGAATCGCGGCGCGGTTGCCCGGGAAATCCCGATGCGGCCGGGCGACCTCCTGTACATACCGCGCGGTCTCTATCACGACGCCCTGGCCACCAGCGACGCCACCGTCCACATCGCCTTCGGCGTCACCCATGTCATCGGCATGGACGCATTCGACATGCTGTCGACCCTGGCCGTTGGCGACCCGGCGTTTCGCCGCAACATGCCCCGGCCGGAAGACGGCCCCGCCGCCGCCGCCGCCTGGCTGGCCGATCTTGGCGACCGTCTGGCGACACTGTGCCGCGAATCCCGGGCGATCGAGGCCATGCAGCGCCATCAGGCGGGATTCCGCTATCCACGCGGCGGGATTTCGCTGCCGGTGCAGGCGGCCGGCCGGCGGTTCCGGCTGATCGCCTCGTCGCTGTCGGTGGAACCGCGCAACGGCGCGGCCGTCCTTGCCGGACCGAAGGGCGCGGTGCCGATTCCGGGCGGACTGGCCGAACCGGTGGCCTGGATCGTCGGCCGCCGCGAATTCGACGAGGCGGAATTCGCCGCGGCATTCCCCGCCATGGACGGCGCGGCCCGCGAGAAACTGCTGCGCGAGCTGGCCGGAATGAAGGTCATCGCCGTTCAATGAACCCGGCGCCGGACGGTGCGCGACACCGCACGCATTAAAGGGGCGTTAACCTTTTGGGCTATACTCTGTTGCGATGTGGCCCGCGAGACGCGCGGGTCGAGGACGGGACAGGACAGCGGGGCAGGACAGGCAGTGGCGAACCGGAACGTTTTCATCGGTGTCATGCTCGGGTTCGGGGCGGTTGCATCGTCGGGTGCCCTGGCCGAGGTGCCGGGCGTCGCCGCCACCGACGATACGCGCTACTATTTCGCCTTCGACGAGGGCGGGCTTCGCCAGGACCTGTCGCGCATCCGGTATTTCTATGTCGACTCGGGCATTCCGGTGGAAACCGCGGAGCCGGAGGACGGGGCCGAGATGGTCTTCGTCGGCAACCCCGACCCGGACGGTTTTGCCGGATTCCGGGATTCCGCGCTGTCGGCGCCCATGGATCCGGCGACCGTGGCCGGATCCTGGTTCGATCAGGTGTCCGTCGATTGGGCCTGGCGGCCGGAGGTGAGCGGAGCCGGCACGGCCGACGCGCGCGACAGCACCCGGGGTCTTGCCCTTTCCGGCAGCGACCGGATGGGCGTGCGGGCCGATCTCACCGCGATGCTGAACGGGGGTCACCGGCCGGAACCGGGTGCGTCCGTATGGCGCATTACCGGCATGCTGGGTACGACGAGCGTATCCCTGGCCACGCCGGACGGCGCGCCGGCGGACGGCGTCGGGGTCGGCGACCTGTCCTGGGATATCGGGGTCGGCTGGTCGAGCGGCGCGGTATCGCTGAATGCCGGCTACCAGGGAACCTATCGGGGGGCCGACAGCCTGGAGTCCGGCCCGGCGATCTTGTCGCTGGGCGCCGATTACGCGGTTGTTCCGGGCCTGTCCCTGTATGGCGAACTCAACGTCGTCGACGATCCCGGATTGTCCGGCGACGCCCGGCTGGGCACCGTCATCATCCTGGGTACCGGCGTAAACTTCTGACAGCGATGGGCTGTTGCCGCCACGTGGCGGGCGGCGCCGGTGCGTTTCCTCTTTTCCCCAACGTTTGTTTCTGTATAGTCGGGCCGAAACTCACACGGTTCACCGAGGAAAGATTGCGCGCATGACATTTCGCCGCCTCGTCGGCGTGTCCCTGCTGGTCCTGTTTGCGGCCGAACTGGCGGGATGCAGCGGAGCCAAGACCCCGACCGAAGAAGACACCATGACCGACAAGGACCGCCGCCTCGCCCGGCGGGGCAAGCTGTTCGGCGATGTGCAGTTCGGTCCCGGCACCAAGAAGGGCCAGGAGGGGGACACCGGCGCCGGCGCCGGCATCGCCGTCAACGGATTTCTGTGGCGCGCATCGCTGGATACCATGGCGTTCATGCCGCTGGCTTCCGCCGATCCGTTCGGCGGGGTCATCATCACCGACTGGTACACGCCGCCGGAATCGCCGAATGAGCGGTTCAAGACCCAGATCTACATCCTGGACCGGCAGCTTCGCGCCGACGGCATCCGGGTTTCGGTGTTCCGGCAGGTCCGCGATGCCACCGGCGGCTGGAGCGATGCCACCACGCGCCCGGAGACCGCGGCCGAGCTGGAGAACGCGATTCTGACGCGGGCCCGCCAGCTCCGCATCGAATCCGGTGGCGCCCCCTGACTTGCGGCAAGCGCGCCGAAGGGTAACCGGGTCGCGGAAAGCGTCGCCGGACCGGCGGGCAGGAATGCAGCGGAACCGAGATGAGCCGATATAATTTCAAGGAAACCGAGGCCAAGTGGCAATCCGCCTGGGCCGAGAAGAACGTCTTCGCGGTCGACGAGTCGACCGCGCGGCCGAAATATTACGTGCTGGAGATGTTTCCCTATCCGTCGGGACGCATCCATATGGGGCATGTCCGCAACTATGCCATCGGCGACGTGGTGGCGCGGTACAAGCGGGCGGCCGGTTTCAACGTGCTGCACCCGATGGGCTGGGACGCCTTCGGCCTGCCGGCCGAGAATGCGGCCTTCGAAAATCGCGTTCATCCGGCGAAATGGACCCGCGACAATATCGCCGCCATGCGCGAACAGTTGAAGGGCATGGGTCTGTCCTATGACTGGAGCCGCGAGATCGCCACCTGCGATCCGGACTATTACCGGCACGAACAGAAGATGTTCCTGGATTTCTGCAAGGCGGGCCTCGCCTATCGCAAGGAATCCTGGGTCAACTGGGACCCGGTCGAAAACACCGTTCTGGCCAATGAGCAGGTGATCGACGGCCGCGGCTGGCGGTCCGGCGCGGCGGTGGAAAGACGCCTGCTGTCGCAGTGGTTCCTGAAGATCACCGACTTCGCCGAGGCGCTGCTGGCGGGCATCGCGACGCTCGACCGCTGGCCCGACCGCGTGCGGCTGATGCAGGAGAACTGGATCGGCAAGTCCGAGGGTGCGCGCGTCTTCTTCCGCCTGAAGGGGCGCGAGGATCGGCTGGAGGTCTTCACGACCCGGCCGGACACGCTGTTCGGGGCTTCGTTCTGCGCGATTTCCGCCCATCATCCGCTGGCCGAGGCGTTGGTCGCAAGCAATCCGGCACTGGCCGCGTTCGTCGCCGAATGCGATCGCACGGGGACCAGCGAGGCGGCCATCGAAACCGCCGAGAAAAACGGTTTCGATACCGGAATGAAAGTGCTGCACCCCTTCATCGAGGGTCGCGAGCTGCCGGTTTATGTGGCCAATTTCGTGCTGATGGAATATGGCACCGGGGCCATCTTCGGCTGTCCGGCGCATGACCAGCGCGACCTGGATTTCGCCCGCAAATACGGCCTGCCGGTACTGCCCGTGGTGGCGCCGGCCGATACGGACCCCGCCGCGGTCACGGTGGGCGCCGAGGCCTATACCGGCGATGGCGTGCTGGTGAATTCCGGTTTCCTGGACGGTCTGGACGTCGCCGCGGCCAGGCGCGCGGCGATCGACCGGCTGGCCGCGGCT
>JAHELM010000278.1:0-1108 GCA_024644185.1 Rhodospirillales bacterium
CAACCGAAGCTCTCGTATGGCCTCGATCACCTCTTTCGATCGGTCGCGCAGCGAGCCGTCCGGCATCGGAAAGGCGAAGGGGTTGCCCTTGTTGGTCGTGCCGAGGACGGTTCCGCCCTGCCGCAGCAGCGTGCCATCGAATGCGTCGGTTCCCAGGTGCCGCGCCTGCACCGGGCGCGCGAGCAGGCCCGCGGTTCCCTGTTCGACGCCGATCACCGTCCAGCCATACCCCTCGATGGCGCGATGCACCACCGCGCGCAGGGCCGCGTTCAACCCGGCACAATCGCCGCCGCTGGTCAGCACCCCGATTCTCTTCTCGCCCGTCATCGTCACGTCCTTTCCTTCGCGGGGGGAAACTAGCTAGAATTACCTCGTTCAACCATCATGCAGGTTCACACGGTGACGAAGACGGCAGATCAGGAGGAGCTCCGGCGCCAGTTGGAGGCGTTGAGGACCGAACACCGGGACCTCGACGACGTAATCGCCCATATTGCCGATTCCGCACCCTTCAACCAGTTGCAATTGCAGCGGTTCAAAAAACGCAAATTGCAGATCAGGGATCAGATGTCGCGAATCGAAAGCCTGCTTTTACCCGACATTATCGCCTGAATCAGCAAGCGGCACCGGCCGTATAGAATTTATTTACCCTTTGCTGCGCTGGATAGCGGTATCCCGGCGCGGCCCCGTGCCGTCCGCGGATGTCAGGTCGCCACATGCGGACGACCGGGGAGCGGAACGATGAACAGATCACGCAGGCCGTGCGAGGCGGCGAACGACTTTCTCAGGCTGGACGCGCGCGACGTTGCAGCCCTTCTGGGTTTGACACCCGAGCGCCTGATGGCCGAATTGCGGGCCGGGACAGTCCACCAGTCGGCGGAAGAGCCGGCGCCCGAGGATGGCTGGCCGCTGCGCATCACATTCCGATATCGCAACCGGGTTGCCCGGCTGCTTGTCGATGCCGACGGCACCGCGCATCCCGAAATCGGCCAGACACACTAATCCGACCCGCTGGAATCCAACCCGCTGGCCTGCGCGGCCAAGTCGCAGGCGATAGAGCTTGCCCGGCCGACAGCGCCCGTTATAGTAAACCCCGTTCGGATCCTTCCAG
>JAHELM010000278.1:1118-4365 GCA_024644185.1 Rhodospirillales bacterium
ATCCACCCTCCGGGGTAAAGCCCCGCCGCAGACAAAGCCGCCTGATCGCCCGATCCGGCAAAAGGCGGGTTGTGGCGCGACATGGGGCAACAGACGTGACCAGCCAAGTCGGGAACCAGATTCATGAAAATCGCCGTACTGAAAGAAAGACGCCCGGACGAAACGCGCGTCGCGGCCTCGCCGGAAACCGTATCGAAGTTCGTCGGTTTGGGGCTTTCCGTCGCCGTCGAGAGCGGCGCCGGTGGCGCGTCGTCATTCTCCGATGACGCCTATGCAAAGGCTGGCGCCAGTATCGCCAGGGATGCCGCAACTGCCGCCAAGGGCGCCGACGTCATCATCAAGGTACAGCGGCCGATGATCGCCGGCGAGGGCGAGAACGAGCTGGCGGCCTTTTCCTCCGGCCAGGCGCTGGTCTGCTCGATGAGCGCGATGACCGAGGGCAAGTTCGTGTCGGCGATGGCCGCCGCCGGGGTCACCGGCTTTGCGCTGGAACTGATCCCGCGCATCACCCGCGCGCAGTCGATGGACGTGCTGTCGTCGCAGTCGAACCTGGCCGGCTATCGTGCCGTGCTTGACGGCGCCGCCGCCTTCGGCCGCGCCTTCCCGATGATGATGACAGCGGCGGGTACCGTACCGCCGGCCCGGGTGTTGGTCATGGGCGCCGGCGTCGCCGGGCTGCAGGCCATTGCCACCGCCCGGCGACTGGGCGCGATCGTGTCGGCCACCGATGTCCGTCCGGCGGCCAAGGAACAGGTGCAGAGCCTGGGCGCCACCTTCGTCGCCGTCGAGGACGAGGAATTCAAGCAGGCCGAGACCGCCGGCGGCTATGCCAAGGAAATGAGCGACGCCTACAAGGCCAAGCAGGCGGCGCTGACCGCCGAAACGCTGATGAAGCAGGACATGGTGATTACCACCGCCCTGATTCCCGGCCGCCCGGCGCCCAGACTGATTACCGCCGATATGGTCAAGACCATGAAGCCCGGCGCGGTGATCGTCGATCTGGCAGTCGAGGCCGGCGGCAATTGCGAACTGGCGGAATTCGGCAAGGTGGTGGTCAGGCATGGCGTCACCATCGTCGGCCATGCCAACATCCCGGGACGGCTGGCCGAGACCGCAAGCAACCTGTTCGCCCGCAACATCCTGAGCTTTATGGGCCTGCTGGTCGACAAGGAGACCAAGGCGCTGAAGATCGACATGGATGACGAGATCGTAAAGGGCACGCTGATCACCCGCGGCGGCAAGATTGTGCACCCGAAGGTTCCGGGTGCCGAGGGCGGCGGCGCGGCGAAGGCCGCCGCCAAGCCGGCAGGCGAGAAACCAACCGCGAAGCCGGCAGGCGAGAAACCAACCGCGAAGCCGGCGGCCGCGAAACCTGCCGCCGCCAGGACGGCGGCGCCGAAGAAGAAACCGGCCGCCACGGCCAAGAGCAAGGCCAAGGGGGAGTAACCTGCCATGGCGCAGCAAACGATCTTCGACAAATTGGGACAGCTGGGGTCTGACATGGCCACGGCCACCAACGACAAATTCCTCGAAAGCATGGACCAGTTGGCCGATAACGCCGCCGAACTGGCCCGGCAGGCCGACATCCTGGCCGGACAGGCCGCGGCCATGTCGGCGCAGGCCGCGCCAGCCGGACACGGCGACACCTTCGTGTTCCTGTTCACCATTTTCCTGCTGGCGGTCTTCGTCGGCTATTACGTGGTGTGGAATGTGACCCCGGCGCTGCATTCGCCGCTGATGGGCGTGACGAACGCCATCTCGTCGGTGATCATCGTCGGCGCGCTGATCGCCGCCGGCCCGCTGGACATGCACCTGTCGAAGGTGTTCGGGTTCGTCGCGGTGATGCTGGCCTCGGTCAACATCTTCGGCGGATTCATCGTCACGCAGCGCATGCTGCAGATGTTCAAGAAGAAAAAGTAGGGGAGGCCGGGGGAAAAAACCATGAGCGAGAACGCATCGGCTTTCGCCTATCTGATTTCCGCCATCCTGTTCATCATGGCGCTGCGCGGCCTGTCATCGCCGGTGTCCGCGCGGCAGGGCAACCTGTTCGGCATGGTCGGCATGGCAATCGCCATCGCCACGACGCTGGCCAGCCCGATGGTGCTGGGATACAGCTGGATCGTCGTCGCCATCCTGATCGGCGGCGCGATCGGCACCGTCACCGCGCTGAAGATACAGATGACCGCCCTGCCCCAGCTCGTGGCGGCCTTCCACAGCCTGGTCGGCCTGGCCGCGGTGCTGGTCGCCTCGGCGGCCTTTCTGGCTCCGGAATCGTACGGACTGGGCGCGCCGGGCAGTATCGCCGTCGGTAGCCTGATCGAGATGAGTCTGGGCACCGCCATCGGCGCCATCACCTTCACCGGCTCGATCATTGCCTTCGGCAAGCTGCAAGGGCTGATCAGCGGGAAGCCGCTGATGTATCCCGGCCAACACTTCGTGAACCTGGCGCTCGGCATCGCCCTGGTGGCGCTGATCTACTGGTTCGCCCGGGCCGAGTCCGGCTATGCCTTCGCGCTGATCGTGGCCGTTTCGCTGCTGCTCGGCCTGCTACTGATCGTGCCGATCGGCGGCGCCGACATGCCGGTGGTCATCTCGATGCTGAACAGCTATTCCGGCTGGGCCGCTTGCGGTATCGGCTTCACGCTGGGCAATTTCGCGCTGATCATCACCGGCGCGCTGGTCGGCTCGTCGGGCGCCATCCTCAGCTACATCATGTGCAAGGGGATGAACCGGTCGTTCTTCAGCGTCATTCTGGGCGGATTCGGTGGCGAGACCACGGCCGCGGCCGCGGATCTGGGCGACCGGACGGTCAAGCCCGGCAGCGCCGCCGACGCGGCCTTCATCATGGAGAATGCCGCCAGCGTGGTCATCGTTCCGGGCTACGGCATGGCGGTGGCGCAGGCGCAGCACGCGTTGCGCGAGATGGCCGACATGCTGAAAAAGAAGGGCGTGACCGTGCGCTATGCCATCCATCCGGTGGCCGGCCGCATGCCCGGGCACATGAACGTGCTGCTGGCCGAGGCCAACGTGCCCTATGACGAGGTTTTCGAACTGGACGAGATCAACCGGGATTTCCCGTCCACCGACGTGTCCTTCGTCATCGGCGCCAACGACGTGACCAATCCGGCGGCCAAGACCGACCCCACCAGCCCGATCTATGGCATGCCGATCCTCGATGTCGAACGGTCGGGAACGGTGCTGTTCGTCAAGCGCTCGCTGGCGTCGGGCTATGCCGGCGTCGACAACC
>JAHELM010000279.1 GCA_024644185.1 Rhodospirillales bacterium
GCCCTGCACGAACTCGAGCTTTTGCGGAAGGAGTATCCCGTCCCGGAATTCGATCCGCCGATCGCGGCGATGTGGGCGGTATACGGCACGGTGCCGGGCAGCACCGGAACGGCGGAAAACTTCGCGGCGCTGGTTGCCGATCCGGGCCTGAGCATACAGCGCCTCGAAATTCTCGCGCAGCGTCTCGAGCAGATCTCGCGCCTGCATCTGGCCCGGTACGATGGGCTTGTTGCCGAAAGCCAGCGGGACAGCGTGACGAGCCGGCGTCTGATGCTGTCGGTGATCGCGCTGCTGATGGTCGGCGGGGCCGGGGCCGGCCTGGCCATAGGGCGCGGCGCCATGGCCGCCGACGTGCAACGCAGGGCCGCGACGACGGCCTTGAAAGCCGAGGCCGACATGGTCGCCGCCATGCTCGACACGGCCACGGCCATCATCGTGGCGCTGGACCGGCACGGCCGGATCCTGCGCTTCAACCGCGGCTGCGAGACGGTTACCGGCTATGCCGCGTCGGAGGTTCTGGGCCGTCATGTCTGGGATTTTCTGTTGCCGGACGAGGCCGTGGAACCGGTGCGCGGCGTCTTCGCCCGGCTGACCGCCGGGAAGCTGCCGAACACCTATGAAAACGTTTGGGTCGCCAGGGACGGAAGCCGCAAGACAATCGCCTGGAACAACAGCGTGATTCTGGATCGCGACGGCGCGGTCGATCGCATCGTGGCGGTCGGTATCGACGTCAGCGAACGCAAGGTTGTCGAGGATCGTTTGAAGCGGACGGCGTGGCGTCTGGAACATGCCCAGCGCATCGCCCGGATCGGCAGCTACGAATGGGACAGGGCGACCGACATCGAATACTGGTCGGATCAGGCGTACCGCAACCTGGGCCTGGAGCCCGGATCCCGCGCGCCGAGCGTCGAGGGCTTCTATGCCGCGATTCACCCCGACGACCGGGAGACAAGCAGGCGTCTCATCCTGGCCGCGGTGACCGACGACCACGCCTACGAGATCGAATTCCGCGTTGTCTGGCCGGACGGATCGATCCACGTCCTGCGCGAGACCGCCGAACCGGTGCACGACGAGGCCGGCGCCGTTACCGGCCTGTCGGGAACGGTCCAGGACGTTACCGAGCGGCACGACGCGCAGCGGCGGATGCACGACCTGTCGGCAAGCCTGGCGAATGCCCAGCGCATTGCAAGGCTCGGTAGCTGGGATTGGAACCGTTCGACCGGCGCCGAATGGTGGTCCGACGAGATCTACCGGATATTCGGATTGGACCCTGCATCGACCAGGGCCAACAACGAAACCTTGCTGGCCGTTGTGCACCCCGACGATCGGGAAACGGTCAGAAAGGATATCGAGCGCGACGAAACGCAAAACCTACCCGTTTCCAGGGGATACAGGATCGTTCGGCCCGACGGCGAGGAACGCTTTCTGCGCGAGGCCGGGGAGCCGACATTCGACCAAACGGGGTCGGTAATCGGCATGTCCGGCACTATCCAGGACATCACCGAGCAGGCACGGGCCGCCCAACGGCTGGAGGAAGTCGCGCACCGCCTGGAAACCGCGTTGCGCCTGGCGCGGCTGGGCACCTGGGAATGGGACCCGGTCGACGACACCCTGTGGCTTTCGGACCAGGCGGCGGAGATGAGCGGGTTGGGCACGAAGCCCGTCGAGATGACCAATAAGGGCATCATGCCGATGGTTCATCCGGACGACGCCGATGCGGTCATCCGGCTGATGGAACGGACCATCGCCACCGCCGAGCCCTATACCAACCAGTACCGGTTGGTGCGGCCCGACGGCGACGTGCGGGTGTTCCTGGAGCATGGCGAGGTGTTCCGGCACGAGGCCACCGGCCGCATGTGCCTGCGCGGCACCATCCAGGACGTCACCGAACGCCAGCGCGCGCAGGAGGAACTGGCGCGAACCCTGAAGCGCCTGGCCGACGCGCAGACGGCGGCGCGGATCGGCAACTGGGAATGGGATGCGGCGTCCGACCGGGACTGGTGGTCGGAACAGCAATTCCGCAATTACGGCCTCGAGTCGCCCGGCGGCGGCTTCGTCCACGGCGAACGCTATCTGGATTTCGCGCATCCGGCGGATCGCGAAACCGCGAAATCGACCGTGGATACGTCCACCGCGACCGCGACACCGTTGGATCTGGAATTCCGGGCGATCGGCGCCGACGGCGTGGAACGCTGGCTGTGGGTCTACGGCGTACCGGAGGCGGATGCGACGGGCCGCGTGATCCGGACGGTCGGCACCACCCAGGACATCACGATACGCAAGCTTGCCGAACTGGAACTGGCGAATACCGCCAAGCGCCTGAAGGAAGCCCAGCGCATCGGCGGGATCGGCGACTGGCTGTGGGATCTGCGCGACAACAGCGAATACTGGTCGGACCAGTCCTATGTCATCTACGGGCTGGAGCCCGGCGTCATCCGGCCGGATGGCAACACCTATCTGCGATTCGTCCACCCGGATGAACGCGAGCGCGTGCGCCTCGCGCATGAGCGTTCCGTGGCCGAACGGTCGCCGCTGTCGCTGGAGTATCGCTGCATCGATGCGCGGGGCGAGCACAAGTTCATCCAGACCACGGGCGAATGCCGATACGACGAAACCGGTGTGCTGGTCCAGATGGCCGGCACCATCCAGGACGTCACCGCGCGCAAGCTGGCGGAAATGAATCTGGCCGAAACCGCCGAGCGGTTGACCGCGGCGATGCGGGTGGCGCGACTGGGAAGCTGGGACTGGAACCCGGACACCAACATTCTGTCGATGTCCGAGGAAACTCTGCGCATCTGCGGGCTGGGTGCGGAACATGCGGTTGTCGACAACGAGTTCATCACCGCGATGATCCCCGAGGACGACCAGGACCGGGTAACCGGGCTGATGACGGCGGCGGTGGCAAGCGGCGAGCCCTATATCCATGAACACACGCTGACGCGCCCCGACGGGCAGGTCCGCAGGGTGCTGGAACATGCCGTTCCGCTGCGTGACGCGGCCAGCGGCACTATCCGCCTGATCGGCATCGTTCAGGACGTCACCGAGCAGAAACAGGCCGAACAGTCGCTCAAACATCTGGCCGACGCCCTGGCCAATGCCCAGCGCATCGCCCAGGTCGGGAGTTGGGAATGGGATGTCGTCGCGGACCATCTGGTCTGGTCGGACGAGATGTACCGCATTGCGGGGTTCCGCCGCAAAGGCCTGGCTCTCAACTCGAAATTCTTCGCCACGCTGGTGCACCCGGACGATCTCGCCCGATTCGAACGGGCGACCGAACGGGCGCTTGAGGGCAGCCCCGATTACGATGTCGAATTCCGCATGGTCCGCCCGGATGGCGAGATCCGGATCATCCGGGAACAGGGCGAGGTGGAGTTCGATATCGACGGCACGGCGCGAACCATGCACGGCATCACCCAGGACATCACCGATCTGCGCCGGCTGGATGCGGCGCTGCGGGCCAGCGAGGCGCGGCTGAATGCCTTCTTCGCCGAGGCCCCGGCCGGCCTGGCGCTGTACGACCGGGACGGGCGCTATGTCGCCGTCAACGAGACCCTGGCGCGCGACCACGGCATTCCCATCGAGGCCCATCTCGGCAAGCGGCCGGACGAGGTTATGGGGTCGGAATTCGGCCGGGTGCTGGAGGCGGGCAACCGGCGCGCGCTCGAGCAGGGTGAAAAGGTCGAAAATGCCGAGATGACCTCGGTTCGCCCGGACGGCTCGCCGATCTATTACGTCTATTCGCGCTTTCCGATTGTCGGCGCCGACGGCCGCCCCGATGGGATCGGCGTCGTCACCGTGGACATTACCAAGCGCAAGCAGGCGGAACAGGAATTGGCCCGACTGAATGCGGAACTGGAGAAGCGCGTCGAGGCCCGCACCGCCGAATTGCGCGCGGCCCAGGCGGACCTGGTCCAGAGCGAACGCCTGGCCACGCTGGGCCAGTTGACGGCCACGGTCAGCCACGAGTTGCGCAATCCGTTGGGCGCCATGCGTACCTCGATGTATGTGATCGAGGTCAAGACGGACAAGGGCGATCAGCGACTGGTCAATGCGATCGGCCGAATCAACCGCAGCATCACCCGCTGCGACCGCATCATCGACGAGCTGCTCGATTACACGCGCATCCGCGACCTGGAACTGGGAGCGCTGCGGATCGACGCCTGGCTGGCCGGATTGATCGACGAGCAGCCGGTGCCCGAGGGCATCGCCATAAAACGCCAGTTCAAGGCCGACGGGGTTTCGGTTCGCGCCGATCCCGACCGGCTGCGCCGCGCGATCATCAACGTCTTTGACAACGCCTGCCAGGCCATGACGGGAACCGACGGATTGAACGGCGGGAGCGCCGGCGCGTCGCATCGCCTGAC
>JAHELM010000006.1 GCA_024644185.1 Rhodospirillales bacterium
CCCCCATCAGCGCATTGAAGAACCCCGTCTCGTCGTAGCGCGTGGTGATCCGGCTGTCTTCCGGACTGCCGCCGGAGAAGGGGTGCAGGCTTTCATCCAGCCGCGCGCTTTCGAATTCGAGGCCAACCGTCTCGGCCATGCGCCGGCACAGGGCGCGCTGGGCCTGAATGGGGAACGGCCCGGCCGGGACCAGCGGCGCCGGGCGGCGGGACTGCGCCTCGAGGACGACGGCCAGGATCGCCGGCAGGTCGCGCGCGTAATCCTCCAGCAGGGCGGCGATGCGGGTCGCGTCGGCATCCGGCTCGTACTCGTCCATCAGGGCATCGTAGATCGGCCGGCCCAGCGCCTCGGCCTTGGCCCGCCCGGCCTCGCGGGTCAGCGCCACGACCTCGTCGAGATACGGACGCAACGCCGCGAAATCGGATTCGGCGCGGGCGGTGCGCCAGACGGTCTCGCTGGACGAGGCGGCGCGCGAACGGGCAGCGACCAGATCGGCGGGAACCGCCGTGGCGTGCCGCCACCGCCGGCGCATCCCGGCGAGATTTGCCGCCTGCCAGGGATCGAGACCGGCGGCGACGTCTTCGGCCTCGTCGAGCGCATCGGCGATTGCCGGGGCGGTCAGCGCATGATGCGCGACGACCTTCAGCGCGGCCAGTTGTTCGCCCCGCGCCGCGGCGCCTCCCGGAGGCATGACCACCGACATGTCCCAGGCCAGGATCTCGGTCGCCTCGCCGATCAGGGCATGATCGCGGAACGCCCGTTCGAGGCGCGCATAGGCAGGGTTCCCGGGTTCAGTCATCGTCACGGCGCCGCGCCTTTGAATGGTAGATCAGATAGATCGCCAGAAGTGCCGCGGCCAGCGAAAACCAGGTGATCGCATAGGACAGGTGATCGTTGGGCAGGTCCACCGCCCAGACATTGGCCGCCGGATAGGGCGCGGCTGGCGGCGGCGCCTCGCCGGTCGCCAGGACGTAATAATCGGTGAAGGGCAGCACCCCGGCATTGCCGGCCATCGCCGCCAGATCGATGGAAAACCACTCGTTGTCCCGCGGCTGGTTCTCGGGGGTCAGCCATCGCACAAGCATTCCCGGGGGCTCCGGCACGCGCACGATGCCGGTGACCGTGACCACCGCCTCGGCGTCCACCGGGCTGCCTTGCCAGTCCAGCGGCACCCAGCCGCGATCGACCAGGATGGTGCCGCCGCCATCGGCGCGCACCAGCGGCGTGATCAGATGGATCCCGGGCACGCCCCCGCGCACCCGGTTCAGCAGATGCATCTCGGCCGCATTCATGAACCGGCCGGACACCGTGACCTTGCGATACATCAGGTCGTCGATGGAAATCCGGTCGTCCAGCGGAAGCGCGATTGCCGGGCCACCGGATCGCGTCTGCAACTCGCCGATCAGTTCGGACTTCCAGTACATCCGCTCGATCTGCCAGAACCCGAGTCCCAGCAGGAGCGCGATGGCCGGAAGGCTGATCAGCGTCGGCCAGAGGGTGGGTCGGAAGGTCAAGGCTTTCTCCGCCCGCGGGCCATCAGGTGAACGTGTTCTTCCCGCCCTCGCCGGCGCGGTGATGATACTGCAGCCCGATCATCAGGCCCTTGAGCGGCCGCAACAGCATCAGCGACAACACGAGGACGGTCGGCAGCAGAATGGCGAGCTGCAGCCACATGGGCGGCTGAAACGCGATTTCCATCCAGATCGCCAGGCCGACGGCGACCGGCCCGGTAATGAACATCACGAAGACCGCCGGCCCGTCGGCGCTGTCGGCGGCGGACAGATCCAGTTCGCAGGCGGCGCAGCGCGCCACCACCTTCAGGAAACCGGCGAACAACCGGCCCTTGCCGCAGCGTGGGCAGCGACCCAGCAGCCCCGCCCGGACAGAAGAAACCGGCGGCCGGCGATCCGCGCGCGGATCGCCGGTACGCCGGCCGGTACCCGGATCGGGCAAGGCTCAGCTGCCCCAGATATAGACGCAGGCGAACAGGAACAGCCACACCACGTCGACGAAGTGCCAGTACCAGGCCGCCGCCTCGAAGCCGAAATGATGCTCCGGCGTGAAGTGCCCCTTGGCCGCGCGAATCGTGCAGACCAGCAGGAAGATCGAGCCGACGAGCACATGGAACCCGTGGAAGCCGGTGGCCATGAAGAAGGTCGAGGAGTAGATGCCGTCGGTGAAGCTGAACGGCGCCTCGATGTATTCGTAGGCCTGGAACGTTGTGAAGAGCGCGCCCAGCAGAACCGTGAAGATCAGCCACGCCACGGTGCCCTTCTGGTCGCCGGCCAGCAGCCGGTGATGGGCGACGGTAACGGTCGCGCCCGAGGATAGCAGGATCAGCGTGTTCACCGTCGGAATCGGCCACGGGCCGAAGGCCTCGACGCCCGCGGGCGGCCACACCGCCGGATCCAGACGGGGGAACAGGGCCGAGTCGAAGAAGGCCCAGAAGAAGGCGACGAAGAACATCACCTCGGAGGCGATGAACAGCATCATGCCGTAGCGCAGGCCAAGCTGCACGACCGGGGTGTGGTGTCCCCCGGCATGCGCCTCGCGGATCACGTCGCGCCACCACACGGCCATGGTGATCAGGATCATCGCGACGCCGGGCAGGAAGCTGAAGACCCCCAGCGTCTCGCCGATGCCGCCCAGCAGATCCGGGTGCATGAACAGGATCAGGCCGAAGGTCAGCACGAACCCGGACAACGCGCCAAGCGCCGGCCACGGGCTCGGATCGACCAGATGATAATCGTGTTTCTGGGCCTTTGCGCTCATTTGCTTCTTTCCTCGCTCGTCCTGTTCCAGACAGGGTGTTGAACTACTCGATCGTCCCGTTCGATGGCGCCGCCGCATGCGCCGCCACCGCGCCCCCCTTCGTCCCGTATTTCGGAAAGAAGGTATAGGACAGGGTGATCGTATGCACATCGTCCAGCCGGCGATCGTCCATGATCGCCGGGTCGACGAAAAACGAAACGGCCATGTCGACCGACTGGCCGGCTTCCAGCGTCTGCTCGGTAAAGCAGAAGCACTCGATCTTGTCGATGTACTTGGCGACCTTGTCCGGCGTCACATTATAGGTCGCCGTTCCGGTCGTCGCCACCGCGGCCCGGCTTTCGGCGCGAAAGAACGCCATCGCCGTCTCGCCGACGCGAATCTGCATCGGCGGCTGGCCGGGACTGAAGCGCCAGGGCAGGGCTGGATCGATCGACGAATCGAAGCGCACGGCGATCACGCGGTCGACGACGACGCCGGTCGCCGCCTCGACGATGCCCGGCGTCCCGCCATAGCCGGTAACCCGACAGAACAGGTTGTAAAGCGGCACCGAGGCGAAGGACAGCCCGACCATGCCGGCCACGGTGGCCAGCAGGACGATCATCACCCGCTTGTTGCGGCGGCGCAGATCCTCGTTCATCGCATCAGCCCCCGCCCATGCGGACGATGGCAACGACATAGAACAGCACGACCAGCCCGACCAGGGCCGCCAGCATGGCGAGGTTCTTGCCGCGCTGGCGGCGGTGCGTCTCGCTGAGGTGGCGTTTCGGTGGTTTCACGGTCGATGTCATCCTTCGTATTCCCGCTCAGCCCGCCAGGCCCGGCACGCGGTCGGCGACCAGCAGCGCGAACAGGGTGGCGAGATAGAAAATCGAATACCCGAACATGCGCCTGGCCGGCCCGTCGTCGGCGGCGCGCATGACGATCGCCGCCGCCGCCACGAAGCCGAGGCTCAGCACCAGCGACGCGCCGCCATAGATCCATCCGGCAAAGCCCAGCAGCGTCGGCGCCAGCGCCACCGGCAGCAGCAGCAGCGTATAGGCCAGCATCTGGCGCGTCGTCGCGGCCCGTCCGGCCACCACGGGCAGCATCGGCACGCCGGCCTTTGCATAGTCGCCGCAGCGATACAGCGCCAGAGCCCAGAAATGCGGCGGCGTCCAGAAGAAGATCAGGGCGAACAGCGCCAGCGATTCCAGCGACACCCCGCCGGTCACGGCGGCCCAGCCGATCATCGGCGGGAAGGCGCCGGCGGCGCCGCCGATCACGATGTTCTGCGGCGTCCGCCGCTTCAGCCCCATGGTATAGACGAACACGTAGAACAGGATGGCCAGCGCAAGCAGCGCACCGGCCACGTAATCGACCATCAGCCCCATCAGCGTGACCGACGCCACCGACAGCACGACCCCGAACCCCAGCGCATCGCCCGGCGCGACACGGCCGGCCGGGATCGGCCGGTGCCGCGTGCGCGCCATGACGGCATCGATGTCGCGGTCATACCACATGTTGATCGCCCCGGCGGCGCCGGAACCGACCGCGATGCACAGCACCGCGACCGCCGCCAGCACCGGGTGGATATGACCCGGCGCGATCAGGATACCGACCAGCCCGGTGAACACCACCAGCGACATCACGCGCGGCTTCAGCAGCGCGAAGAAGTCGCCGGCGCCGGCGGAGCTCGTCGCTCCGCCGGTTTCGGCCGTCATGCGGTACGCGGTATCGGACATCGTTCCCCCGAAAGGACGCCGGTCAGCGAACGACCGGCTGTTCCTCGAAGGTGTGGAAGGGCGGCGGCGACGCCACCGTCCATTCCAGCGTGGTCGCGCCAACACCCCAGTAATTGGCCTCGGCCTTGCGTCCGCTCTTCAGGGCGCTGGCCAGGATGTAGATGAACAGCAGGGTCGAGGCGCCGGTAATGAACGAACCCCAGGACGAGATCGCGTTCCACCCGGCAAAGGCGTCCGGATAGTCGATATAACGCCGCGGCATGCCCGCCAGACCCGAGAAATGCATCGGGAAGAAGGTCAGGTTGATGCCGATGAAGGCGATCCAGAAGTGCCACCGGCCCAGAGTCTCGTTGTACATCCGGCCGGTGATCTTCGGGAACCAGTAGTAGATCCCGGCGAAGATCGAGGACACCGCGCCGATCGACAGCGTGTAGTGGAAATGCCCGACCACGTAATAGGTGTCGTGCAGGGCCACGTCCATGCCGGCATTGGCCAGCACCACGCCGGTGACGCCGCCCACGGTGAACAGGAAGATGAAGCCGATCGCCCACAGCATCGGCGTATCGAAGCGCATCGAGCCGCCCCACATGGTGGCGATCCAGCTGAAGATCTTCACGCCCGTCGGCACCGCGATGACCATGGTCGCCGCCGTGAAGTAGATGCGCAGATCGATATCCATGCCGACCGTATACATGTGGTGCGCCCACACGATGAAGCCGACAAAGCCGATCGAGACCATGGCGTAGGCCATGCCGAGATAGCCGAAGACGGGCTTCTTCGAGAAGGTCGACACGATCTGGCTGACGATGCCGAAGCCCGGCAGGATCATGATGTAGACTTCCGGATGCCCGAAGAACCAGAACAGGTGCTGGAACAGGATCGGGTCGCCGCCGCCTTCGGGCTTGAAGAAGGTGGTGCCGAAATTGCGGTCGGTCAGCAGCATGGTGATGGCGCCGCCGAGAACCGGCAGCGACAGCACCAGCAGGAAGGCCGTCACCAGCATCGACCATACGAACAGCGGCATCTTGTGCAGGGTCATGCCCGGCGCCCGCATGTTGAAGATCGTGGTGATGAAATTGATCGCGCCCAGGATCGACGAGGCGCCCGCCAGATGCAGCGAGAAGATCGCGAAATCGACCGCGGCTTCCGGGTGGCCCAGCGTGCTGGAAAGCGGCGGATACACGGTCCAGCCGGTGCCCGCGCCGCCGCCGATCAGGGCGGAGAGCACCAGCAGGGTCAGCGCCGGAACCAGCAGCCAGAAGCTGATGTTGTTCATGCGCGGGAAGGCCATGTCGGGCGCGCCGATCATCAGCGGCACGAACCAGTTGCCGAAGCCGCCGATCAGGGCCGGCATGACCACGAAGAACACCATGATCAGGCCATGCGCCGTGATGATCACGTTCCACAGATGGCCATCGGGCATGCCATCCTGCAGCAGGTACTGCACGCCCGGCTCGAGAAGTTCGAGCCGCATCAGCAGCGACGCCCCCAGACCCACCAGCCCCGCCACGAAGGCGAAGATCAGGTACATCGTGCCGATGTCCTTGTGGTTGGTCGAATAGAGCCAGCGCCGCCACCCCGTCGGGGTGTGGTGGTCGTCATGCGCATGCGCGCCCGAAGTCGGATTAGCCATGATTCGAAAATCCCTCTCTGCTCGCGCTCTTTACTGGGCGGGCGCGACCTGCGCCACGCGGACCAACTCGTCCGCCGGCGCGTCGACCCGCGCAAATTCCTGCTTGGCCTGTTCGACCCAGGCCTCGAAGTCGGCCTCGCTGACCGCCTCGACCTCGATCGGCATATAGGTGTGGTTGATGCCGCAAAGCTCCGAGCAGAATCCGTAATAGATGCCGGGCTTGGTGATCTCCACCCAGGTCTCGTTCAGGCGCCCGGGGACCGCGTCCAGCTTGACCCCGAAGGACGGCAGGCCCCAGCTGTGCAGCACGTCGCCCGAGGTGAACAGCAGGCGGATCTTCTTGCCGACCGGCAGCACCACGCGGTTGTCGGTTTCCATCAGGCGCTTCGTCGGATCCTTCAGATCCTCGTCGGCGACGATGTTGGCATCGAAGGTGAAATTGCCGTAATCGGGATATTCATAGCTCCAGTACCACTGGTGGCCGATGACCTTCAGGGTCATGTCGGCATCGGCGATCCGGTCATTGGCCGTCATCACCCTGTAGGAGGGGATGAACATGAGGACCAGGATGAGCACCGGGACGACCGTCCAGATAATCTCGATCTTTGCGTTGTGCGTGGTCTTCGACGGAACCGGGTTGGCCTTCTCGTTGTAGCGGATGACGACCCAGATCAGCAGCCCCAGCACGAACAGCGCGATGGCCGAGATCACCCACAGCAGCATGTTGTGGAAATCGACGATGCGCTCCATCGACGGCGAGGCGGCATCCTGAAAACCCATCTGCCAGGGGCGCGGAAAATCGGCAAGCGCCGGTCCCGCGAAGGCCGCCAGCAGGAAGGCCGCGAGCGCGGCAATTCGCTTAATCACGGTGATCTCTCCCGTCTCTGTCACCAAACAAAACAGCCGGCGATCCATCCCGCGGCCTTGGCGGCCTTGGCGGATCCCAGCCCCGAACCCGGCGGCATTCTAGTCAGAAGCCATCCGCGATCAAGCGCGCCGCCATGCTGCATGGCCGCAATATGCGCGGCTTCCCGATCTATTGGCGAGATACGCGCTGGAAATCGCTGGGTTCCGCATCAATAGCCGCCGCGACACTATGTCGCAAGTCCTTTTGCCGCGCCCGGCACCGGCTCAGTCGCCGCTTTCGCCCTCGCCGCCGGCGCGGGTCAGCCGGCGGCGCAGCAGGCGCATGCCGCCCCACACCGCCAGCAGCACCAGCGGAATCGACGCCCCCGTCACCAGTTCGACCGGCAGCGCAACGCCGGCGGCGTACAGCCCCTTGGCCGCGTAACCGACGAGGCCGACCAGGTAATAGCTGATCGCCGCCACCGACAGGCCCTCGACGGTTTCCTGCAGGCGAAGCTGCAGCTTGGCGCGGCGGTTCATCGAGCGCAGCAGGTCGCGGTTCTGCGCCTCCATGGCGATGTCGACGCGGGTGCGCAGCAGCGTGGTGGTGCGGGCGATCCGTTCGGCCAGCCGGTCCTGCCGTCCGGCGGTCGCCTCGCAGGTCCGGATCGCCGGGGCCATGCGCCGGTCCATGAATTCGCGGACCGTCTGCACGCCCTCGATGCGCTCCTCGCGCAGCTCGGCGATGCGCGTCTCGACCAGGGCGTAATAGGCCTGGGCGGCGCTGAAGCGGTAGGCATTGCCCGATACCAGATGTTCGATGCGGGCGGCCAGCCGGGTCAGCCGGCCAAGCATCGCGCGCTCGTCGTCCAGCCCCTCGATCGCCGTCATGCGGTCGGCGATGCCGGCAAGCTCGGTGGCGGCGTCGGATATTTCCGGTCCCGCCTGGCGGGCCAGCGGCAGGGCCAGAAGTGCCATCATGCGATAGGTCTCGATCTCGAACAGCCGCTGCATCAGCCGCCCGGCCTGACGCGACCGCAACCCGACATCGCGCACCAGGATCCGCCCGAATCCGTCGGCATGCAGGCGGAAATCCGTCCAGCCCTCGGCATTGCCGCCGGCCATGCGGCTGCCGGTCAGGCTTTCCGCGGCGAAGATGCGATGCAGATCGGCGAAGGCCCGCGGCGGTGCGTCGCGCGGTTCGATCGCCATGTGGCAGGCAACCAGCAACTGCCCCGGCATGCCGGCCAGCCAGTCCCGCGGCACCCGGTGGATCGCCGGATCGGCAAAGGGATCTTCGAACGCGGCCTCGCTGTAGAAGGTATAGCTGGCGAATTCGGTGTGCCGCTCCCACTTGCAGCGGAAGGTGCCGAAATCCCCGGAATAATGCGTGGCGTGATCGTCCGGCGGCGGCAGGCCGTGGCGCCGGCACAGCGTCGCCAGATGCTCGCGGTCTCGCGGGCCCTCGCCCTCGCCGGTCAGCAGCGCCATATGGGTTGCCTGGGCCGGCGCGTGCAGCCGCTCGAACGGGCGCGCGTGAACCTCGCCGGCCAGCGCGTGACGCAGATCGTGTTCCCTGAATTTTGCCATCGCGATGGGCCTGTCTTGCCTGGTCTTCGTGGCCGGGCGGCGATTCGAGGCGCGACGCCGGCGGATCGACGCACTATATACGTCATGCGGCCGCATACAATCCGCCGCCAAGGCTGAGAGGATTCATGAGCGATCTGAGCAGGACCGACGAGTTGTTCTTCACCCGCGCCGGGATGGACCGCGACCGGGTCGGCAAGACCGTGGCGGAAGCCCTGGCGGGAGCCGACGATGGCGAGCTGTTCCTTGAATACAGCCAGTCCGAAGGGGTTTCCTTCGACGACGGACGGATTCGCACCGCCAGCTTCGACACCTCCCAGGGCTTCGGGCTGCGGGCGGTCTCGGGCGAGGCCGTGGGCTATGCCCATGCCAGCGAGCTGAGCGAGGAGGCGATCGCCCGCGCCGGCGAAACCGTGAAGACGGTGCGCAACGGCCGCGGCGGCACCATGGCCGAGGCACCCGCCGGCACCAACCGAAGCCTGTATGGCAGCGACAATCCGCTGGGCGATGTGAGCTTCGAGGACAAGGTGCGGCTGCTGTCGGAAATCGACGCCTATGCGCGCGGCAGGGATCCGCGCGTGCGCCAGGTTTCCGCCTCGATTTCCGGCGAATGGCAGGCGGTGCAGATTCTGCGCGCCGACGGGTATCGCGTCGCCGATATCCGCCCGCTGGTGCGGGTGAACGTGTCGGTGGTGGTGGGCCAGGGCGACCGCATGGAAAGCGGCAGCCACGGAGCCGGCGGCCGCGTCAGCTATGCCGCGTTCCTGGAGCCCGACGCCTGGCGCGGGCAGGTCGACGAGGCGCTGCGCCAGGCCCTCGTCAACCTGGATTCGGTGCCCGCGCCGGCCGGCGAGATGCAGGTCGTGCTGGGCCCCGGCTGGCCGGGAATCCTGCTGCACGAGGCCATCGGCCACGGGCTGGAAGGCGATTTCAATCGCAAGAAGACATCGGCTTTTTCCGGCCTGCTGGGGCAGCGCGTGGCCGCGCCGGGCGTCACCGTGGTCGATGACGGCACGCTGGCCGATCGCCGGGGATCGCTGTCGATCGACGACGAGGGCACGCCGACCGGCTGCACGACGCTGATCGAGGACGGCATCCTGGTCGGCTACATGCAGGACCGGCAGAATGCCCGGCTGATGGGCATGAAGCCGACGGGCAACGGTCGCCGCCAGTCTCATGCCCACGCGCCGATGCCGCGCATGACCAACACGATGATGCTGGGCGGCACCCGCGATCCGGGGGAAATTCTCGCCTCGGTCGGCAAGGGCCTCTACGCGGTGAATTTCGGCGGCGGCCAGGTCGACATCACCAGCGGCAAGTTCGTGTTTTCCTGCACCGAGGCCTATCTGATCGAGAACGGCCGCATCGGCGCCCCCGTGAAGGGCGCGACGCTGATCGGCAACGGCCCGGACGCGCTGACCCGCGTCAGCATGATCGGCAACGACATGGTCATGGACCCCGGCGTCGGCACCTGCGGCAAGTCCGGCCAGGGCGTGCCGGTGGGTGTCGGTCAGCCGACGATCCGGCTGGACGGGTTGACCGTCGGCGGCACGGCTGCCTGAGACATCGCAGCCCCACGGTGGTATGATGACGCCGGCGCGCAATGGTCGCGTCAAGCCATCGAGGGGGGATTGCATGCGTATCGGATCTCTCGCATTCGCCGCCGCGCTGGTGGTATCGGCGGCGCCGGCGCTGGCCGGCTGGCAATACGACGAGGGGGGCGCCGCCGCCGACGGCAGTGCCTTCGTAGCCGCCCGCGTGAACGATGCCGGACACTCGTCCCTGGCCGTGATCTGCGCCAAGGAGACACTTTATGTGTCGGTCGAACTGGAGGGGTTCGCCAGCCTGGACGAATTCGACAACATTCAGTACAGCTTCGATCGGGAGAAGGCGATTTCCGATACCTGGAACGTCGCCTACCTGACTCTGCTGGAAATCGCCGAGCCCGGCAGCCAGCAGGGGTCGGTCCATGATTTTGCCCGAAAACTGGCGCAATATTCCACGCTGACCGCCAGCGCCCCTGGCACCAAACCGGCAACCTTCAGCCTGAAGGGTTCCAGCGGGCCGATTCACAAGGTGCTGGCGGCATGCGAATAAACCCCGCCCTCGCCGCATGATCCGGATCTTCGTTTTCGTCGGTCTGGCGGCGGGGCTGACCGGGCTGGTGCTGTGGCTGAGCGCGCGCAACGGCAGTGCGCTCGATTCGCGCGACGCCGCGATCGACCTGACGCGCTACGGCGCGCTGCTGGTTCTGGCGGCCAGCGGTGCGCTGCTGGGCGGCCGGGCGCTGAATCTCGGCAAGGCGGCGCGGGACGCGGCGATCTGGGCGGCCATCGTCGCCGGGCTGGTGGCGCTTTACGGATTCCGCGCCGAGTTCGCGCTGGTCGGCGACCGCATCCTGGCCGAGCTCGACCCGCACGCGCCGCGTGCCGGCGAGGCCGGGACGATGGAAGTGCGGCGCGGCATGGACGGACATTTCCACGTCGACATCGAAATCAACGGCCAACCGGTCCGGTTCCTGGTCGACACCGGGGCCAGCGACATCGTGCTCAGCCCGGGCGACGCCCGCCGGCTGGGCTTCGACACCGCCGCCCTTTCCTTCAACCGGCGCTACGAAACCGCCAACGGTGCCGGCTGGGGCGCGACGGTGACCCTGGATGCGGTCAAGCTCGGGGATTTCCGGCTTGGCCCCCTTGCCGCCACGGTCAACGGCGCGGCGATGGACCAGTCGCTGCTGGGCATGTCCTTTCTCGACCTGCTGTCCGGATACGACTTTTCCGGCGACACGCTGGTCCTGCGGCCCTGACCGTCGCCGTCAGTAGGCATATTCCTCGAAGATCGGATCGACGCTGCGGTTCCAGCGGTTCTCGTAGGCGTCGAGCAGTTCCTCGGCCGGGGTGATCCCGCTCTCGGCGATCTCGTGCAGCGCATTCAGGAAATGCGATTCGTCCTCGCCGAAATGATCCAGCATGGCGCGCGCCTTCAACCCGTCGCGGGCGATGGCCATCACGTCCTTCGCCAGGTCCTGCACCGTGCCATTGCGGAAGCGCGTCTTCAGCGCGGTGCGCGGGACATCGGCGCGCAGCGCCTCGCGCTCCTCCATCGACCAGTCGCGGCACAGCGTCCAGGCGGCATCCAGCGCCGCGTCGTCATATAACAGCCCGGTCCACAGCGCCGGCAGCGCGCAGAGCCGGCGCCACGGCCCGCCATCGGCGCCACGCATTTCCAGATAGCGCTTCAGCCGCACCTCGGGGAAGGCGGTGGTCATGTGGTCGGACCAGTCGCCGATGCCGGGGGCCTGCCCCTCGAAGCCTTCCAGCCGCCCGGCCATGAAGTCGCGGAACGACTTGCCGGCGACGTCGTTGTACGCGCCGTCGCGGTAGACGAAATACATCGGCACGTCGAGCAGGTAATCGACCCAGCGCTCAAAGCCGAACCCGTCGTCGAAAACGAAGGGCAGCATGCCGCAGCGGTCGGGGTCGGTGTCGGTCCAGATCTGGCTGCGATAGCTCAGATAGCCGTTCGGCTTGCCCTCGGTGAAGGGCGAATTGGCGAACAGCGCCGTGGCCACCGGCTGCAGCGCCAGCGCCACGCGGAACTTCTTCACCATGTCGGCTTCCGACGCATAGTCGAGATTGACCTGCACCGTGCAGGTGCGGGTCATCATGTCGATACCCAGATTGCCGCGCAGCGGCATGTAGCGCCGCATGATCTTGTAGCGTCCCTTGGGCATCCACGAAATGTCGGCGCGGGTGGCCTTGGGATGGAAGCCCAGCCCGATCATGCCGGCGCCGATCTCGCCGCAAACCGCCTTCACCTCGCGCAGATGCTCCTGCACCTCGCCGCAGGTCTGGTGGATGGTTTTCAGCGGCGCGCCAGACAGCTCGAACTGGCCGCCCGGCTCCAGGGTGATGGTGCAGCCGTCGGCCATGCGCAGCGCGATGACCTTGCCGCCCTCCGAGACCGGCTCCCAGCCGAAGCGCCGCAGGCCATGCAGCAGCACCTCGATGCCCGGACTGCCGTCATAGGCCAGTGGCCGATGGCTCTTCAGGTCGTAGCCGAACTTCTCATGCTCGGTACCGATGCGCCAGGCGTCGCGGGGCTTGTTTCCCTGCTCGAAATATTCGACGAGCTGACGCTTGTCGGTGACCGGCGTGCCGCCGGCGCTCGAAGGTGCTGACATTGGCGCTTGGCCTCGTCTTTCTGAACTGTGGATAGGATCGGGACGTCACGCCCGGCGTGGCGGTCGTTGCCGCCAATCGCCGAGATTTGCCTGCCAGCAGGCCAGGGCCGCCAGGGCCGCGGTATCCGCCCGCAGAACCCGGGGACCCAGGCTGACGGCGGTAACAAAAGGCAGTTTCCGCATTGCGTCAAGCTCTGTCTCGGCGAAGCCGCCTTCCGGCCCGGTGAGGACCGCCCAGGCCCCGCCAGGGTCCGAATCGCCTAGAATTTCCTGGATCGGCGCGGCCTCGCCAGCCTCGGCGCAAAGCAGCAACCGGCGACCCGCCGGCCACTGGTCAAGAAGATGTGATAGCGATACCGGTTCGTCCACCCTCGGGACGGTCAATCTTTCACATTGTTCCGCCGCCTCGATCGCATTCGCCCGCAGCCGTTCGCGGCGGACCCGTTCGACCGCGGTGTGCCTGGTGATGACCGGCAGCAGGGCACCGGCGCCAAGCTCGACCGCCTTCTGGATCATGAAGTCCAGCGGCGTCTTTTTTACCGGCGCGAAAACCAGCCAGAGATCGGTTTCGGCGGCCTGTTCGCGCAGGCGGGTCTCGACCCTCAGCACGGCGCGCGACTTGCCCAGTCCGCCGACGCCGGCCCGCCATTCGCCGTCGCGCCCATTGAACAAGGCCACCGCCGCGCCGGGCCCCAGCCGAAGCACATGCGCCAGGTAATGCGCCTGTTCGCGCGGCAGGGCCAGCTCGGCGCCCGCCGCCAGATCCGCCTCGACGAAGAGGCGCGCCCGAATCCGTTCGTCCATGAACCGTCTTTCCGAAACTGTGGCCGCTTGTCGGCCGGCCCCGCAACGGGCAAGATTAGAGCATGTCCCGCACGAGACAAACTGGAACCGACGCCTCCGACATCCCGGCCGGAAGCTGGGTGGATCGATTCGCGCCGGCCTGGTCTCGGCCCTGGGCCCGGCTGGCCCGGCTGGACCGGCCGATCGGCACCTGGCTGCTGCTGCTGCCGGGATGGTGGAGCCTGGCGATGGCGCCCGCCGCCGCCGGCACCGGGCACGCGACCTGGCCAGACCCCTGGCTGTTCGTGCTGTTCGGCATCGGCGCCGTGGTCATGCGCGGGGCCGGCTGTACCTGGAACGACATCACCGACCGCGATTTCGATGCCCGGGTGGCCCGCACCGCCAGCCGCCCGATTCCCAGCGGCGCCGTCGGGTTGCGCGGGGCGCTGGCCTTCCTGGCGCTGCAACTGGCCGTGGGTCTTGCCATCCTGCTGAGCTTCAACCGATTCGCCGTCCTGGTCGGCGCGGCCTCGCTGCTGCTGGTATTTCCCTATCCCTTCATGAAGCGCATTACCTGGTGGCCGCAGGCATGGCTGGGCCTGACCTTCAACTGGGGCGCGCTGCTCGGCTGGGCGGCGGCATCCGGCGTACTGACCATGCCGGCCCTGCTGATCTACGCCGCCGGCCTGTTCTGGACGCTGGGCTACGACACGATCTATGCGCATCAGGACAAGGAGGACGACGCCCTGATCGGCGTAAAATCCTCGGCCCGCAGGCTGGGCGCCGCCACCCGGCCCTGGCTGTTCGGATTCTACGGCCTCGCCGTCCTGCTGCTGGCGGCGTCCGGCTGGGTGGCGGGGCTGGCCTGGCCGTGGTGGCTGGGCCTGGCCGCCGCGGCCGCGCAGCTCGCCTGGCAGGCGGCGGCGGTCGACATCGATTCGCCCCGCGACTGCCTCGCCAAGTTCAAGTCCAACAAGTGGTTCGGGCTGATCCTGCTGGCCGCGATCGTCGCGGCGGGACGGTTCTAGAGCTTCTCGATTACCCGGCGCAGCATCTCGCGCACGGTTCCGGCCACTTCGCCCAGCGCCGGATTTTCAATCGCCGCCATCGAGGCAACCGGATCGACCGCCGAGACTTCCACCTTGCCGTCGGCGCCCTGCTGCACGAGGACGTTGCAGGGCAGCATGGTGCCGATCTTGTCCTCGGCCTGCAGCGCCTTGTAGGCGAAATTCGGATTGCAGGCGCCGAGGATGGTGTAGGGACGGAAATCGACGTCCAGCTTCTTCTTCAGCGTCGCCTTCACGTCGATCGTGGTCAGCACGCCGAAACCCTCGGCCTGCAGCGCGGCGGTGACGTCGGCGATGGCCTGGTCGAAGGGACGCTCGATCTTCTTGCTGAAATGATAGGTCATGATGCCGCCTCAATTGCCTGCTTGTTTGCTCTGCGTCGGATATGGGGCGCCGCGACGGTCTGTCACCCCATCCGGCAGGGAAAAGTTGGAAACAATTTCCCCGGCGCGGGAACGGAACCGACGCATTAAGGATTGGTTAAGCCTAAGCAGCGTACCAATAGCGTCCTGAGTTTATCTCAGGCTACAAGGAGCCATCGGATGAAGTATATTCTCGGATTTTTCGCCGTCCTGGCGGTGATCCTGCCGCTGCAGGCGCGGGCCGCCGACCCGAGCGTGGGTCGCGCGCAGTTCACCACCGCCATCCTGGACCGCGAGCCGGTCGACGCCGTCACCGCGCTCGACGCCGGCACCTCGCGCATCCTGTTCTTCACCGAATTGCTGGGCATGGACGGCAAGACGGTCACCCATCGCTGGAAGCACGGCGCCGATGTCATCGCCGAGATCACGTTCAATGTACGGGGTCCGCGCTGGCGGGTCCATTCGAGCAAGGAATTGCTGCCCGAATGGACCGGCGAATTCTCGGTCGAAGTGGTCGACGATACCGGCACCGTTTACGGCACCTATACGCTGACCCGCTGATATCCGCGGCGGCCGGGCGGCAAGCGCCCGGCCGGCCGATTCAAACCGCCGGCTTTCGCACGGGATAGCCGAACGGCACCGCATCGGCGGCGATCCGTTCGGTATGGGCGGCCCGCCGGTCAGTCACGGCTCCCCTCATACATGATCGATGCGATAGCGGACATGGGCGTCGTCGATATGCGCCCAGGACAGCCGGGCCCATTCGGCCTGCGCCTCCTGCTGGCTGCGGAACGGGCCGTGACGCTGCTCGGCGCCGCCGTCGGCGATGGTCTCGAATCCGGTATCGGCGTATTCGCCGCCGACCACCCACCAGGCGCGGGCATCCTCGGTTTCGATGGTATAGCGCATATGGGCGTCGTCGATATGTTCCCAGGACAGCCGCGCCCATTCCGTCCGCGCCGCCTCGTAGACGTCGTACGGACCGTGCCGCTCGGGCGCGCCGCCCCCGACTATCGTCGTGAAATCCGTATCGGCGTATTCGCCGCCGACCACCCAGTACCGCTTGGCCATTCCCGTCTCCGGCTTCGTTCAGGGCGCCCTGAATACCACAGGGCTTGCGGCCAATGAAGAGCGCCCGGACTTGACGGCGGCCGCGATCGGGGCTGTATAGGAACCGGATCGCACCGCCACGGAATCCCCGCCATGCCTTATGCCTCGCTTCGCGATTTCATTGCCCGGCTGGAAAGCGCCGGCCGCCTGGTGCGCGTGTCCGCGCCGGTCTCGCCGGTACTGGAGATGACCGAGATTCAAACGCGCCTGCTGGCCGAGGGCGGCCCGGCGGTGCTGTTCGAGAACGTCGTCGGCGTCGACGGCCTGAAATACGACATGCCGGTTCTGGTCAATCTGTTCGGCACGGTGGAGCGCGTGGCCTGGGGCATGGACCGCGAACCGCGCGAGCTGCGCGCGGTCGGCGAGACCCTGGCCTTCCTGCGCCAGCCGGAGCCGCCCGGCGGCTGGCGCGAGGCGATGGACATGCTGCCCATGGTCAAGACCGTCATGGCGATGAAGCCGAAAACCACCGGCGGCCGCGCGCCCTGCCAGGAGGT
>JAHELM010000280.1 GCA_024644185.1 Rhodospirillales bacterium
AAGCCATAGGTGATCAGCCGCCGGTCGGACACCTGCCCGATCAGGGCCTGGACTTCCGGATGGTCGATGCACAGCACGGCGAAGCCGTAGAACGGGATGTTCTCGACAAAGGCCCGAAACTCCGACTTGACCGCGTCGAAGGTCTTGTAGAACTCCATGTGCTCGGGGTCGATATTGGTCACCACCGCGATGGTCGAGGGCAGCCGGGTGAAGGTGCCATCCGACTCGTCGGCCTCGACCACGATCCATTCGCCGGCGCCCAGCCGGGCGTTGGTGCCGTAGGAATTGATGATGCCGCCATTGACCACGGTCGGGTCGAAGCCGGCCGAATCCAGCACCGCGGCAACCAGCGATGTGGTCGTCGTCTTGCCATGGGTGCCGCCGATGGCGACCGCCCATTTCAGTCGCATCAGTTCGCCCAGCATCTCGGCCCGGCGGACCACCGGAACATGGCGCGCGCGCGCGGCAAGAACTTCCGGATTGTCCGGCTTGACGGCGGAAGACACCACGACGACCCGGGCTTCGCCCAGGTTTTCCGCCCGGTGGCCGATCTCGCAAGGAATGCCGAGGCCGCGCAACCGTTTGACATTGGCGCTTTCGGTCAGATCGCTGCCCTGCACGGAATAGCCCAGATTGTGCAGGATCTCGGCGATGCCGGACATGCCGATGCCGCCGATGCCGACGAAATGGACGATCCCGATGCTCAGCGGCATCTGTCTCATGCGACGGCCTCCTTCCTGGAATTCGGCGTGGCGGCGGCGCCGTCGCCGATCAACGCGCAGACGATATCGGCGAGCCGGGCGGCGGCATCCGGGGTGCCGGTCCGTGCCGCGCAGGCGGCGGCGCTGGCCAGCCGATCGGGTGTATCCAGCAGCGAGCGGACAAGGGCCGCCAACCCGGCGGCGGTGAGCGAATCCTGCGGCATCATCCAGCCGCCGCCGGCGTCACACAGCCGGGCCGCGTTCTCGCGCTGATGGTCGTCGATGGCGTGCGGGTAGGGGATCATGATCGCCGGCCGTCCCGCCGCCGTCAGTTCGGCCACGGTCGAGGCGCCGGACCGGCAGATTACCAGATGCGCACGGGCCAGCCGCGCCGGGATGTCGGCAAAGAACGGCGCCAGCTCGACCTCCAGCCCGGCCCCGGCATAGGCGGCGCGCACCCCGTCCAGCGTGTCCTTGCGGCATTGCTGGGCGATGCGCAGGCGCCGGCGCGGGGATTCCGGCAGGCCAATCAGCGCCGGCGGGACGATTTCGCCGAAGATCGCCGCCCCCTGGCTGCCGCCGACAACGAGAATTTCGATCGGCCCATCGGCGGCCGGGGCGACATAGGGGCGGGCGGACGCGATCACTTCCGACCGGACCGGATTTCCGGTGCGCACGGCGCGCGCCCGGTCGGCGTCGCGCAGCATGGCGGTCGTGTCGAAGGCGGTGGCGATGCGGTCGGCACGCGGCGCCAGTACCCGGTTGGCGCGGCCGAGCACGGCATTCTGTTCGTGAATGACGGTTCTGAAACCCAGCTGCGCGGCGGCGACCATGGTCGGGACCGAAGGATAGCCGCCGAAGCCCACAACGCAACGGGGCCTGAGCCTCCGAAGCAGACGACGCGCCTGCAGGAGACCCAGGCCCAGTTGAAGGACCGCCGAGATGCGGGCGATCAGCCCGCGGCCGCTGATGCCGGCGGCCCGGATACGATACGTTTCGAGATTGTCGAGAAGGCCGCCATAGCTGCCGCCCCGGACATCCGTGACCAGGACGAGCCGGTGCCCGCGTTCCTGAAGAACGCGAGCCAGTGCCTGCGCAGGGAATACGTGCCCACCGGTTCCTCCTGTCGCAAGTACAATGGGTCCGTCTTTCTCGATCACTCCACCTCGCCTGGTCGTCTACGGGTCAGTGCCAGCAGCATGCCCATGCCCAGCGCCATGGCCAGCATCGACGAGCCGCCATAGGACAGGAACGGAAGGGTCATGCCCTTGGTCGGGATCAGATTCAGCTCCGACCCCATGTTGATCAGCGCCTGCAGGCCGAACTGCACCAGCAGCCCGAACCCGGCCAGCGTCACGAACACATTGTGTTCGCTGAAAAGCCGTGAGAATCCGCGCAGCACGATGAAAGCGAACAGGGCGACGATGCCCAGGGTCGCGATCAGGCCGAATTCCTCGGCCGCCACCGCCATGATGAAATCGGCGTGCGCGTCGGGGATGCTGGCCTTGATGATGCCCTCGCCCGGCCCCTGGCCGAGCAGGCCACCGGCCATGAAGGCCTGCATGGCGCGTTCGATCTGATAGCCGGTATTGGCGGTCGGATCGATGAACCGGTCGATGCGGATGGCGACGTGCGGGAAGGTGAAATAGGCGGCGATCAGCGACATCCCGCCCATCAGCGCCGAGGCGCCAATCCAGGCGACGGAAAGGCCGGCCAGGAACCACTGCGACAGCCATACCGCCGTGACCACGCCAGCCTGACCGATATCCGGCTGCGCCACCAGCATGCCGACGACGACGGTGAACAGCAGGGTGCTGATCGCGGCGCCGGGGATTTCCTTGTCATGCGGGCGTGGCGCCAACAGCCAGGCGGCCAGAACGGCGAAGGACGGCTTGATGAATTCCGACGGCTGAATGGACAATCCGCCGAGATAGATCCAGCGGCTTGCGCCCTTCACCTCGGATCCCACGGCGAGCGTCATCGCCATCATCGCCAGCGAGATCATGAAGACGCCCAGCGCCAGAACCCGGATCGCCTTCAGCGGCAGGGTCGAGATGACGATCATCGCCAGCGCCGCGAAGGGCAGGACGACCGCATGGCGCAGCACGAAATACTGCGGGTTGAGGTTGAGTCGCACGGCGACGGATGGGCTGGCCGCCATGGTCAGGACCATGCCGGCGGCCATCAGCGCGAGCAGCGCGAACAGAGTAAGTTTGTCGACGGTCCACCACCAGCGGCCGACAACGGAGGTATCGTTTCGAGACAAAGCGGGCATCACGCAGCCTCTCCATGTTTGAACACACGTCGAGAGGCCCCAGGCAAATCTGCCACGAGCGTCCGGAAATTCGATCCTCTTGCCTCAAAATCCCTGTATTGATCGAAGGATGCGCAGGCCGGTGACAAAAGCACCACCGGCTCCGCCTTCCCCTCGCGCAAGGCAGCGTCGCGAGCGTCCCGCACTGCGTTCGCCAGGGTGCCGCTCTTTGTCGTGCTTACCCGGCCGCGCAGCTCTTCCGCGAACCTGTCTGCCGCCTCGCCGATGAGGAAGGCATGCCGGATCCGCGGCAGATAGAGGTCGAGGGTGGAAAGACCACCCTCCTTCGCACGACCGCCAGCTATCCAGAAGATCTCTTCGTAGCAGGCCAGCGCCCGTGCTGCAGCATCGACATTCGTCGCCTTGCTATCGTTAATATAGCGCACGCCATCGATGATTGCCACCAGCTCCTGACGATGGGAGAGCCCCGGATAGCCTTGGATTCCGGTAATTATCGCATCGGATTTGAGGCGAATTGCCCGCATCACCGCCCAGGCGGCGGCGGCGTTCTGCGCATTGTGCACGCCGGGCAGGGTGTGGATGCCGGCCAGCGACATCGCCTCGACGTTGCCGCCGTCCATGTCGTCGCACAGCACGCCGTCGACCGCATGGACGCCGCCGGCGACCCGCTGGGTGGACGAAATTCCGACCGCCCGCACGCCGGTCCGCGCCGACTGCGCGGCCAGTTCGGCGTGAATCTTGCGGCTGTCGGGATCGTCCATGCCGACAACGGCGGTGGCGCCGGGTTTCTGCCCCGCGAAGATGCGCCGCTTGGCCGCGATGTAGCCGTCCATGCCGCCATGCCGGTCGAGGTGGTCGGGGCTGAGGTTCAGCAGCACGGCGACGTCGCAGGCCAGCGACGGGGTCAGTTCGAGCTGGTAGGAGGAAAGTTCCAGAACATAGATTCCCTCCGGGCCCAGCGTGGCGAAATTGGCCACCGGGATGCCCAGATTGCCGCCGGTTTCCACGGTGACGCCGGCCTGCTTCAGGATATGGCCGGTCAGCGCCGTCGTGGTCGATTTGCCATTGGTCCCGGTGATGCCGATATAGCGGGCATGCGGACAGGCGCGGACCAGCAGTTCGATATCGCCGACGATCTCGGCCCCGGCGGCGCGGGCGCGTTCGGCGACGGCATGCGGCTTGGGGAAGCTGTGCGGGATGCCCGGGCTCAACACCAGCGTGGCGACCCCGGTCCAGCTTTCCTCCCGGTGTAAATCCACCAGAGTCAGTCCGGCGTCCCGCGCGGCCTGACGGCCGGATTCGGCGTCGTCCCAGGCGCGCACCTCCGCCCCGCCCGCCGCCAGGGCGCGCGCCGCCGCCAGGCCGGAACG
>JAHELM010000281.1 GCA_024644185.1 Rhodospirillales bacterium
ATACCCAGCGTCAGGCTGGAGGCGAGCGTGCCCTTGGCGATCCACAGGCCGAACAGCGGCCCGGCCAGGAACAGGGCGAGGAAGAAGATCTGCGATGCCCGGCGCAGCACCAACCACTTATGAGCCGCCAGCCAGCCGCGCATCCGCGTTGCCTCGACGCCGGGCGGCGGACGGTCGGCGCCCCGCAACCCCGGCATGGCGAGAATCTCGCTCATGGCCGCGGCTCCGGCAGGATGTCGGCGCCGCGATCCGGCAGGTCGCCGACCCCGGGGATCAGCGATTCGCCGCGTCTGGTCTTTTCTTCCCAGCCCAGCCGGAAATGCGCTCCCATGCGGCCGGTGGCGACGGCCTCGGGCAGCACCTTGATGGCCGCCTCCTCCAGGACGCAGGATTTCTCGCACTTGCCGCAGCCGGTGCAGCGGTCGCTGTGTACGGCCGGAAGCAGGAAGGCATGCTTGCCGGTGCGTGGATTGTGCTGCAATTCCAGCGTGATCGCCTGGTCGATCAGCGGGCAGACGCGATAGCAGACATCGCAGCGCAGACCCAGATAGTTGAGGCAGGACTCATGGCCGACCAGCACGGCCACACCCATGCGCGCCTTTGCGATATCGGTCAGCCCCTTGTCCAGTGCGCCGCTGGGACAGGCCACGACGCAGGGAATGTCCTCGCACATTTCGCAGGGAATTTCGCGAGCGGTGAAGAACGGCGTGCCGCCGGCGACGGCGTCGCCCCAGCCGGCGGATTTCAGGGTGCGATACGGGCAATCCCGCACGCACAATCCGCAGCGCAGGCAGGCGGACAGGAATATATCCTCGGCCAGCGCGCCCGGCGGACGGATGGCGGCGGCCGGGATGCCGCCCGCCGCCCGCCCCAATGCCGCCAGCCCGAGGCCGAGCACGGTAGCGCCACAGGCCGCCCGCGCCGTCTCCGCGATCATGCGGCGACGGTCGATGCGGCGGGGCGCGCGTCCCGGCTTGCGGCTTTGGACATCCGACATTGCGGCGCTCTCCCGGTCCGCCGGCGAGGCGGCTCGCGCCGCCCGCCGCCGGACCGTTCCAATCAGGCCTTGACCACCCGAACGGCGCACTTCTTGTAGTCCGTCTCTTTCGAGATCGGGCAGGTGGCGTCCAGGGTGAGCTTGTTGACGAGTTGGCCTTCGTCGAACCACGGCATGAACACGACGCCTTCCGGCGGCTTGTTGCGGCCGCGGGTCTCCACCGTCGAGATCAGCTCGCCACGGCGCGTCTGCAGCCGGACCGCCTGGCCCCGCTTCAGGCCGCGCTTGCGGGCATCGGCCGGGTTCATGAAGCAGACGGCCGCCGGGACCGCCCGGTGCAGTTCCGGCACGCGCCGGGTCATCGACCCGGAATGCCAGTGCTCCAATACGCGGCCGGTGGTCAGCCAAAGATCGTATTCGGCATCCGGCGATTCCGCCGGTGGCTCGTAGGGCAGCGCGAAGATCACCGCCTTGCCGTCGGGCTTGCCGTAGAAGTCGATCTGCTTGCCGGCCTTGACATAGACGTCGTAACCCTCGCGGAAGCGCCACAGCGTCTCCTTGCCGTCGACCACCGGCCAGCGGGCGCCGCGCACCGTGTGGTAGCGGTCGAAGCCGTCGAGATCGTGCGCATGACCGCGCCCGAACCCGGCATATTCCTCGAACAGGCCCTTCTGCAGATAGAAGCCGAACTGCTTGGATTCGTCGTTGTCGAATCCTTCCTGCGTTTCGGACAGCGGGAACTTGTCCACCTGACCGTTGCGGAACAGCACGTCATACAGGGTCTTGCCCTTGTATTCCGGCTTGGCGGCGATCAGCTCGGCCGGCCACACATCCTCGACCGTGAAGCGCTTGGAGAATTCGACCATCTGCCACAGGTCCGATTTCGCCTCGCCCGGCGCCGAGACCTGCTGGCGCCAGAACTGGGTGCGCCGTTCGGCATTGCCGTAGGCGCCTTCCTTCTCCACCCACATGGCGGTGGGCAGGATCAGGTCGGCGGCCAGCGTGGTTACCGTCGGATAGGGGTCGGAGACGACGATGAAATTGTCCGGATTGCGGTAGCCCGGCCAGGTTTCCTCGTTCAGGTTCGCCGCCGCCTGCATGTTGTTGTTGCACATCACCCAGTAGGCGTTGAGCTTGCCGTCCTTCAGCATGCGGTTCTGCAGCGCCGCGTGGTAGCCGGGCTTGGCCGGGATGGTGCCGGGCGGCAGTTTCCATTTCGTCTCGGCGATTTCGCGGTGCTTGTCGTTGTTCACCACCATGTCGGCGGGCAGGCGATGGGCGAAGGTGCCGACCTCGCGCGCCGTGCCGCAGGCCGAGGGCTGGCCGGTAAGCGAGAACGGGCCGTTGCCCGGCTCGGATATCTTCCCGGTCAGCAGATGGATGTTGTAGACCAGATTGTTCGCCCAGGTTCCGCGGCTGTGCTGGTTGAAACCCATGGTCCAGTACGACACCACCTTGGTCTTCGGATCGGCATAGAGTTCCGCCAGCGCCTCCAGATCCTTCGCCGGCACGCCGGACAGCGCCGAGACCTTTTCCACCGTGTATTCGGCGACCTGGGCCTTGTACTCGTCGAAGCTCATCTTCTCCGACCCGCCGGACGTGTCGGCGTTCTTCGCCGCCTTTTCCAGCGGGTGGTCGGGCCTGAGGCCATAGCCGATATCGGTGGTGCCGCGGGCGAAGTTGATGTTCTGGTCGACGAAATCCTTGTTCACCCGGCCGGTCTGGATGATGTGGTTGGCGATATAGTTCAGGATCGCCAGATCGGTCTGCGGCTTGAAGGTCATGCCGATATCGGCCAGTTCGAAGCAGCGGTTCTCGTAGGTCGACAGCACCGCCACCCTGACGTGATCGGCGGTCAGCCGCCGGTCGGTCAGGCGCGACCACAGGATCGGGTGCATCTCGGCCATGTTCGCGCCCCAGAGCACGAAGGCGTCGGCGTGTTCCAGATCGTCATAGCAGCCCATCGGTTCGTCGATGCCGAAGGTGCGGATGAAGCCGGCAACGGCCGAGGCCATGCAGTGGCGCGCATTCGGGTCGATATTGTTCGACCGGAACCCGGCCTTGTACAGCTTGACCGCGGCATAGCCTTCCCACACCGTCCACTGGCCGGAGCCGAACATGCCGACGGCGGTCGGCCCCTTTTCCTTCAGCACCTTCTTGAACTTCTCGGCCATGACGTCGAAGGCCTTGTCCCACGACACCGGCGTGAACTCGCCTTCCTTGTCGTACTGGCCGCCGGTCATGCGCAGCAGCGGCGTCTTCAGGCGATCGGCGCCATACATGATCTTCGACAGGAAATAGCCCTTGATGCAGGCAAGGCCCCGGTTGACCGGCGCGTCCGGATCGCCCTGGGTGGCCACCACGTGGCCGTCGCGCACGCCGACCAGCATGCCGCAGCCGGTGCCGCAGAAACGGCACGGCGCCTTGTCCCAGCGGATGCCCGCATCCTGCTGCGCCAGCGCCGTGCCCGCCGGCAGGACGATGCCGGCCGCCGCCGCCGTAGCCGCTACCGCGTTGGCCTTGATGAAATCGCGCCTGTTCATGGTCATTGTCTCGACTCCTGTCGCGAACCGGTGGGCTCGTTGTGGTGATAGACGAGGGAGGCACCCAGCACGCCCTCGACCGAAAAAAGGCGGGTCAGCGTGTCGCTGGCCGCCGATTGTTCCGTATCCTCGATGGTCACGATCATGCGGCCGTCCGGCGCATCCCCGTGCAGTTCGAGGCCGGGCAGCGCGGCGAGGCGTCCCGCCACCGCGTCCGCTTCGCCGGGCCGCGCGCGCACGACGACGCCGCAGATATTCCACGGGGCTTCTTTCGATTTGCCGGTCTGGCTCATGACTTCACTTCCTCCTGACCGATGGGTTCCACGGTGACGCTGACCGTTTGCACCGGGCATGTGGCGACGCAGGCACCGCAGCCGGTGCAAGCCGAAATATCCACCCGCGGCAGGCCATGGCCGCGCGGGTCGGCGAAGCGGATTGCACCGGTCTCGCAGGCCTCGGCGCAGACGCGGCAGACGACGCCCGCGGCGGAGATGCATTTTCCGCCGACCCCGACCGACGCCAGCCAGGGCCGGCGCATTGCACCGCCGGCATCGCGGGCCGGGCCCAGCGCGCCGGCCGCGCAGACATCGGCGCAGGCGGCGCAGAAATCGCAGGCGCCGCGATCGAAGCGAACGGCCGGCAACCCGTCCTGCCCACGCACCAGAAGCCCTGGTCCGCAAGCCGGGATGCAGTCGCCGCAGCCGGTGCAGAGGTCGGCAAACCGCGCGCGCGATGCCGCCCAGGGCGGAAGCTCCTGGCGGCGCGCCGGCGAAAACCGGCCGCGGATCAGCGCGGCGCGA
>JAHELM010000282.1 GCA_024644185.1 Rhodospirillales bacterium
GGCCTGCCGATCGCCATCAAGGACCTGTTCTGCACCGAGGGCGTGCTGACCACGGCCGGAAGCCATATTCTGGACGGTTTCCATCCGACCTACGAATCGACCGTGACGCAGAACCTGTGGGATGCCGGCGCGGTGATGCTGGGCAAGGTGAACCTGGACGAGTTCGCCATGGGCTCGTCCAACATGACCAGCTATTACGGGCCGGTCACCAATCCTTGGAAGCGCAAGGGCGACCCGAAGACCAAGCTGGTGCCGGGCGGCTCGTCCGGCGGCTCCGCGGCCGCGGTGGCGGCGCGGGCCGCGCTGGCCGCGACCGGAACCGACACCGGCGGCTCGATCCGCCAGCCGGCCTCCTTCACCGGCATCGTCGGCATCAAGCCGACCTATGGGCGTTGTTCGCGGCTGGGCATCGTCGCCTTCGCCTCGTCGCTCGACCAGGCGGGGCCGATGACGCGCACGGTGCGGGATTCGGCGATCATGCTGGGTGCGATGGCCGGGTTCGACCCGAAGGATTCGACCAGCGTAAACCGGCCGGTGCCGGATTACGAGGCGGCGCTGGCCGGCGGCATACGGGGCCTGCGCGTGGGCATCCCGCGCGAATACCGGGTCGACGGCATGCCGGCCGAAATCGAGGCGCTGTGGCAGCAGGGCATCGACTGGATGAAGGCGGCCGGGGCCGAGGTCGTCGATATCAGCCTGCCGCATACGAAATATGCGCTGGCGGTGTATTACATCGTCGCGCCGGCCGAGGCCTCGTCCAACCTGGCGCGCTACGACGGTGTGCGCTTCGGGCTGCGCGTTCCGGGCCAGAGTTTGCAGGAAATGTACGAAAAGACCCGCGCCGCCGGTTTTGGCGACGAGGTCCGCCGCCGGGTACTGGTCGGGACCTATGTGTTGTCGGCGGGGTATTACGATGCGTATTATCTGAAGGCGCAGAAGGTGCGTTCCCGTATTGCCGGGGACTTCCGGGATGCGTGGGACCGGTGCGACGTGATTCTTGCCCCGACGGCGCCCAGCGCGGCGTTCGGTCAGGGCGAGAACATGGACGATCCGATCGCCATGTATCTCAACGACGTGTTTACCGTGCCGGCATCGCTGGCCGGGTTGCCGGCAATTTCCGTGCCGGCGGGGCTGTCGCGCGAGGGATTGCCGCTCGGTCTGCAATTGATCGGCAGGACATTCGACGAGGAGACGGTATTGCGCGCCGCCCAGGTGGTTGAGGCGGCCGCCGATTTCAAGGCGATGCCGGATTTCATTGCCGGGAGGTAATAGTCAATGCGATTCGTAGGCGTGCATTACGCGATTACGGCCGCCCAGCGGGACGGGCTGCTTGGCAAGGCCGACGATGCGGCGAAGATGGCGTTCTTTTCCGACGACATCGAGGCCGGGTTCGACGAGGAACACGGGCAGATCTGTGACAATGCCTGGGAGGCGATCCATTGCTGCCTGACCGACGGCCCGAAACCCGATGCAAAGGCCGGATCGGCGCCGCTGAATCTGGCGATCCTCGGCGGGCAGCAGGTGCTGAAAAGCGAGGCCGCTTACATCATCCGGCTGGTCGAGGCCGATCAGGTGAAGGCGCTGGCGGTGGCGCTGGGGCCGCTGGACAAGGCGTGGATGCAGGGCATGTTCGCCAAGCACAGCGCAAGCGACGGCCCGGAAGTGGTCGACGTCACCTGGGACTGGTTCACCAAGGTCAGGGATTTCCTTGGACGCGCCGCGAAGAACGGGCGCGCCGTACTGTTCACCGCCGATCAGTGATCGTCAGGTTCACCATAAAGACAACCGAGCGGATAGCGACGAGATGACAATGCTGGAAGGCCGCACGGGTCCCTGGGAGATCGTGATCGGCCTTGAGATCCACGCCCAGGTGACCTCCAACTCGAAGCTGTTCAGCGGCGCGGCGACGCAATTCGGGGCGGCGCCGAACACTCAGGTCAGCCTGGTCGATGCGGCCATGCCGGGCATGTTGCCCGTGATCAACGAGATCTGCGTTGCCCAGGCGGTGCGCACCGGGCTGGCGTTGGGGGCGAAGATCAACCTGCACTCGGTTTTCGCCCGCAAGAACTACTTCTATCCGGATCTGCCGGCCGGCTATCAGATTTCGCAGTACGAGGAGCCGATCGTCGGCGAGGGCGAGGCGATCATCGACCTGCCGGGCGACGTAACCAAGACCGTCGGCATCGAACGCCTGCATCTGGAACAGGACGCGGGCAAGTCGATGCACGACCAGCACCCGACGCGATCTTATATCGACCTGAATCGTGCCGGGGTGGCGCTGATGGAAATCGTCTCGCGGCCCGACATGCGCTCGGCCGAGGAGGCGGCGGCCTATGTCACCAAGATGCGTTCGATCCTGCGCTACGTCGGAAGCTGCGACGGCAACATGCAGGAAGGTTCGATGCGCTGCGACGTCAACGTATCGGTGCGCAGGCCGGGGGCGGAGCTGGGCACGCGCTGCGAAATCAAGAACGTGAACTCCATCCGCTTCCTGCGCCAGGCCATCGAGTACGAGGCGCGGCGGCAGATCGAGGTTATCGAGGATGGCGGCACGATTCCCCAGCAGACGCGGCTGTTCGATGCCGGAAAGGGCGAGACGCGCTCCATGCGTTCGAAGGAAGAGGCGCATGACTATCGCTATTTCCCGGATCCGGATTTGCTGCCGCTGACGCTGACGCCGGAATTCATCGAGGCGCAGAGGCTGGCGCTGCCGGAATTGCCGGACGCCCGCAAGGCGCGCCTGGTGGCCGAATACGGCCTGTCCACATACGATGCCGGCGTGCTGGTCGCCGAGCGCGAGACCGCCGGGTTTTTCGAGGAGGTGGCCCGCGGTCGCGACGCCAAGCTGGTTGCCAACTGGGTCATGTCGGAACTGTTCGGTCGCCTGAACAAGGCGGGCAAGGACTTGATGGAGTCGCCGGTTTCGGCGAAATCTCTGGGCGGGCTGATCGACCTGATCGCCGACAACACGATTTCCGGACCGATCGCCAAGAAAGTGTTCGACGAGATGTTCGAGACCGGCCGCGAGGCCGCCGACATCGTTGAAGAGAAGGGGTTGCGCCAGGTCACCGATACCGGGGCGATCGAGCCGATCATCGACCAGGTGATGGCCGAGAACGCCGACAAGGTGGCGGAATACCGGTCCGGCAAGGACAAGCTGTTCGGTTTCTTCGTCGGCCAGGTGATGCGGGCCAGCCAGGGCAAGGCCAACCCCGCCATGGTCAACGACCTGCTGCGCAAGAAACTGGCCGGTTGATCCCGGCCTGCTTGTCGCCGGCCGATTTACCCGAGGCCCGATCCAGTGGCGCAACCGCGCCGATACGTTCCTGCGTCCAGCTGCTCCCGGAACAGAGCGAACTCCGTGCGATTTGCCGAAAAGTCCATGAGATACTCGGCGCCCTGCGTCAATCGGGCGCGGGGTTGCGGGACAGTGAGGGCCGCTAAATTGGAGAGGCTTGTGAAAGAAGCATAATCTGTTGAAAAACAACACGGAAAATATTTTCAGATTATGCCAAAACTTTCGCTCCTTTGCGTCGTATCGACCACAGGTAGTGTGACGAAACCAGTGCAGTCGGCATGGTAGGTGTGATTGGCCATGGACCGCGCAACCACAGGTGAATTGTTTACGAACGAGTAATCAATTTCCCCTCACATACGCCCCCCGAAACCCCTTGTTCCAATCCGGGAATACGGCGGTTCGGCAGCAAAATCATGGGGGAAATGATGACCAGCAGACATTTCAGGAAACTATTTGTATCGGGCGTGATTGCGGTGACCCTGATCGCCGGAGGAAACGGCGCGGCCGTAGCTTCCGATGATTACGCGGAATCCATCCGCAGGGATATCGTTCCACAAGTAAGAGAATGGCTTGCCAACCCCGCGGTGGTTGCGGCGATTGCCGCGCAGAACCAGGAAAATGCGTCGTTGAGCCAGGCCCAGGTGGACGCGCTGGACAAGCAGTGGCGGGCCGAAACCAACGCGGCGAAGCATCCGCTGATCGATCGCGTCCTGGGTAACGATCTTTCCGGCTATCTGGGCCAGGTCAAGAGCGACGGGCAGGGCATCTATACCGAGATATTCGTGATGGACGCCAAGGGTCTGAATGTCGGACAGAGCGACCTGACCTCGGACTACTGGCAGGGCGATGAAGCGAAATGGCAGAAGACCTATCTGGCCGGTGCGAGTTCGATGCTGATCGACAAGGTCGAATTCGATGAGTCGACGCAGACATTCCAGTCCCAGTTGAGCCTGCCGGTCGTCGATCCGGCGAGCGGCGCGGTGATCGGCGCCGTGACGGTCGGCGTCAACGTCGACCTGCTGCAATAGGTGTTGTGGCGC
>JAHELM010000283.1 GCA_024644185.1 Rhodospirillales bacterium
CCCCCGCGCTCGTCTTGAGCACCGATGCGGCCTCGTCGAGAAGTCTGGCCTGGCGGGTCACCGACTGCAATTCGGCCGCGCCGGTCACCGCCTCGATGCGGCGAATCCCGGCGGCGCTCGCCGATTCCGACAGGATGCGGAACAATCCGATATCGCCGGTGCGCCGCACATGGGTGCCGCCGCACAACTCCGTCGAATAGGCCTTGCGGTCACCGGCGCCGCCACCCATCGAGACGACGCGGACCTCGTCGCCGTATTTTTCCCCGAACAGCGCCAGGGCTCCCGCCTCGATCGCCATCTCCGGCGTCATCAATCGGGTCACCGCCTCGGTATTCTCGCGGACCCGCGCATTGACCGCGATCTCCACCTCGCGGATTTCCTCCGCCGTTACCGGCTTGGGATGCGCGAAGTCGAAGCGCAGATGGTCGGGCGAAACCAGCGAGCCCTTCTGCGCCACATGCTCGCCGAGCTGGCCGCGCAACGCCTCATGCAGCAGATGGGTCGCGGAATGGTTGGCGCGCAAACGCGTCCGCCGGTCGCCATCGACCCGCATTTCCACCGCCTCGCCGAGTTGCAGCGTGCCCTCGGCAACAGTGCCCAGATGTACCACCAGATCGCCCAGCTTCTTCTGGGTATCGGTGATTTCCACGCGCGCGCCGCCCGCCGCCAGGAACAACCCGGTATCGCCCATCTGTCCGCCGGACTCGCCATAGAACGGGGTCTGGTTGACGATCACCGCGACTTCGGTTCCGGCCTTCGCCGACGCCAACTCCTTGCCACCGCCCAGGATGGCGCGGACGACGCCTTCCGCCTGTTCGGTTTCATAGCCAAAGAACTCGGTCGCGCCGATCCGCTCGCGCAACTCAAACCAGATCGTTTCCGTGGCCGCGTCTCCGGATCCGGCCCAGGCCTTGCGCGCCTCGGCACGCTGTCGCTGCATGGCGGCATCGAAACCGGCGACATCGACGCCTCGTCCCTCGGCGCGCAACGCGTCCTGCGTCAGGTCGAGGGGAAAGCCGTATGTGTCGTAGAGCCGGAATGCGACGTCGCCGGGTACTGCCTGATCGGCACTGAGTTTTGCCGTCTCTTCCTCGAGCAATCGCAGCCCCCGCACCAGCATCCGCTTGAAATTGGCCTCTTCCAGCTTCAGCGTCTCGGTAATCAGGGCCTCGGCCCGCTGTAGCTCGCCGAAATGCCCGCCCATCTCGCGCACCAGCGCGGGGACGAGACGCCACAGCACGGGATCCTCGGCGCCCAGCATATGGGCGTGGCGCATGGCACGCCGCATGATACGGCGCAGAACATAGCCACGGCCCTCGTTCGACGGCGTGACGCCGTCGGCGATCAGGAACGAACAAGCGCGCAGATGATCGGCGATAACGCGATGGCTGACCCGCCCCGGTCCGTCCGGATCGGTACCCATCGCCGCCGCCGCGGCGTCAATCAGCGCCCGCATCAGGTCGATGTCGTAGTTGTCGTGCTTGCCTTGCAGCACCGCCGCGATGCGTTCCAGGCCCATGCCGGTGTCGATCGACGGCTTCGGCAGGTCAATACGCTTTTCCTTCGTCACCTGCTCGTACTGCATGAAGACGAGGTTCCAGATCTCGATGAAGCGATCGCCATCCTGATCGGGACTGCCAGGGGGCCCGCCTGGAATCTTCGGGCCGTGATCGAAAAATATCTCCGAACAGGGGCCGCAAGGACCTGTATCGCCCATCGCCCAGAAATTGTCGGATGTCGGGATGCGGATTATTCTGTCTTCGGGCAGACCCGCGATCTTTTTCCACAGCGCGTGCGCGTCCGCATCTTCGGAATACACCGTCACCAGAAGCCGATCCTTCGCCAGGCCGTATTCCCGGGTCACCAGGTTCCAGGCCAGTTCGATCGCGCGTTCCTTGAAATAATCGCCGAACGAAAAATTCCCCAGCATTTCAAAAAAGGTGTGGTGCCGGGCGGTGCGGCCGACATTTTCCAGATCGTTGTGCTTGCCACCGGCGCGAACGCATTTCTGGGCGGTCGCCGCGCGCGAATAGGGCCGCGCCTCGGTCCCGGTGAACACGTTCTTGAACTGTACCATGCCGGCATTGGTGAACAGCAGCGTCGGATCGTTGCGCGGTACCAGCGGCGACGAGGCGACAACCTCGTGGCCGTTGTGGCGGAAATAATCGAGAAAGGCGGTGCGGATTTCGTTTGCGCTGCTCATGGTTCCGAACTTGCTGGTCTGTTCATGCCCGCGCCGCGCGCAGGGCCCACGCTTTTACCGCATGGTTGCGGCGACTGTCGAGGGGCCCGGGGTCAAGACCGGCTATAAACGCGCCACAAGTATGGAAAGCCCGCGCACGCTTACTGCGCGGCGCGGGCTCTCGATCCCAGGCGACCGGCCGGAACCGTTCCGGCTCCCGGATCGTTATTCGACCTCGACGGGTGCCTCGTCACTGCCCGCGTCCAGCATGGTCTGCGCCAGCAAGCCCGCGTTCTCGCGAATCCGCTTTTCGATCGATTCCGCCAATTGAGGATTATCGCGCAGATAGATCTTGGCGTTTTCCCGGCCCTGGCCGATGCGCTGGCCGTCGCAGGAGAACCATGCCCCCGACTTTTCGACCACCCCTGCATTCACGCCCAGATCCAGCAACTCGCCGCGCTTGGATATCCCTTCGCCATACATGATGTCGAATTCGACGACCTTGAAGGGCGGCGACACCTTGTTCTTGACCACCTTGACGCGGGTCTGGTTTCCGGTGACCTCGTCCTTTTCCTTGATCGCGCCGATACGGCGGATATCGAGACGGACGCTGGCATAGAATTTCAGCGCATTGCCACCCGTCGTGGTCTCGGGGCTACCGAACATCACGCCGATCTTCATGCGGATCTGATTGATGAAGATCACCATGCAGCGCGAGCGCGAGATCGAACCGGTCAGCTTGCGCAGCGCCTGGCTCATAAGCCGCGCCTGCAGGCCAACATGCGTGTCCCCCATCTCGCCTTCCAATTCGGCACGCGGCACCAGGGCCGCCACCGAGTCGACGACGAGCACGTCGAGTGCGCCCGAGCGGACCAGCGTATCGGTAATTTCCAGCGCCTGCTCACCGGCGTCCGGCTGCGAGATCAGCAGATCGTCGAGTTGCACCCCGAGTTTTTTCGCGTAGGACGGATCGAGCGCATGCTCGGCGTCGATGAAGGCGCAGGTACCCCCGCGCTTTTGCGCCTCGGCGATGACATGCAGCGCCAGCGTCGTCTTGCCGGAACTTTCCGGGCCGTAAATCTCGATGATTCGGCCGCGCGGCAAACCGCCGATGCCCAGTGCGATATCGAGGCTCAGCGAGCCGGTCGAAATGGTTTCGATATCGACGGCCTGGTCCTGCTGGCCCAGCCGCATGATCGAACCCTTGCCGAACGAACGCTCGATCTGGCCGAGCGCGGCGTCCAGTGCTTTCTGCTTGTCCATCGAACCCTTTTCTTCCACCAGGCGCAAAGCGGTCTGCGACATAACGTGCCTCCTATATTCCACACGTATCGGGGTGATGCAATGCCGGCAGTGTACGCTGTTTGTTCCTGTCCGCAAGTTCTTTTTTTGTTCTATATTCCAATACGTCGCGGAACCGCTGAAAAAGGCGGGAAAACGGGAGATCGGGACGGATCAGGTACCGCCGTCGGTACCGCGGCGTCCAGGCGTTGCGATGGATTCTTTTACCGCTGACGCCAGCTGCTTCAGGCTGAACGGCTTGGACAGGAAGCGCAATCGGTCGAGCGACTCGACTTCCTTCAATACCGAGTCCTCCGTATAGCCGGAGATACAGATTACCGGCAAGTCAGGCATCCGGCGCCGGGCTTCACGGATCACCTGGGCTCCGTCGACGCGCGGCATCACCATGTCCGTTACGAGCAGATCGTATGGGCCACCGCCATTGAGCAACTCCAGCGCGGCCTCGCCAGTCTTGGCCTCGATCACCTTGTAGCCCTTGTTGCGCAACGCGCGGGCACTGAACAACCGCACCGGATCCTCATCCTCGACCAGCAGGACGGTGCCACCGCCGGTGAGGTCTTCCGAAATTTCGGCGGTTCCCGGGCTGGCGGCCTCGATGGCGTTTGCCTTCTGGCGGCGGAAATAAATGTCGAACACGGCGCCCTGCCCGTCGCCGGGGCTGTCGACGAAGAGGTAACCACCGGTCTGCTTGACGATCCCGTATACGGTCGAAAGGCCCAATCCGGTCCCCGCGCCGACCTCCTTGGTGGTGAAAAACGGCTCGAAGATACGCGCGAAATTATCCTTCGGGATCCCCATGCCGGTGTCGGCGATGCTGACCAGAACATATTCACCCG
>JAHELM010000007.1 GCA_024644185.1 Rhodospirillales bacterium
GCAGCGTATCGATCGTCACATCGTGCGGGTGGCCGATCGCGACGGCATAGCCCTTGTCCCTGGCTTTGCGCTCAAGCTGCTCCAGCCGCATCGTGACTTCATCGACCGTCATTTCATTGTCCAGGAAGACGTCGCGCCGGGCATTGGGCAGATCCATTGCCGATGCCAGGGTGTTCCCCACCGTATCCGCGCGCGTCCAGGAGTCGAGAAACAGCAGACCCCGGTCGTGCACTTCACGCAATATCGGCTCGACCTGGTCGTGGTCGGCCATGAATTGGCTGCCCATGTGATTGCTGACGCCGACATAGCCGTCGAAGCGCGACAGCCCCCAGCGGAGCCGGCGCAAATTTTCGCTTTTGGAAAGTTCGGTCAATAAAGCGTTGGGTCCGGGGTCGGCGCTGGCGACGCTTGGCTCCATCGGCATGTGCACAATGAGTTCATGCCCGCCTGCCCGCGCACGCCGCGTCAGCGTTTGCAGATTGGTTCCATACGGAATGAAGGCAAGGGTCAGCGGCCCGGGCAATTCGATCGTGCGGGATGTCCTGGCCTGATCGATGCCCACATCGTCGATGACGATGGCGATAAACGGCCCGGGGCCCGAAATGTCTGACCATACCGCGTTGGCAATCCATGGCGGATCCTCCAGCGGCTTGGCTTGTGGCCGAATCGGCAGGCTGGCCAGTTCGGGCATCGGCGCCAGGTCCGGTAACGGTGTCGAATCGACCGCGGACGGCGACGGCTCCAGGTTGGGAAGCGCCGTGGCGAGATTCTCCAATGGCGGTTCGGGAAGCTCGGGTACCGAAGCAGCCATCTCCGCTGCCGTCTCCGATTCTGGCTCCGTCAAGAGCTCCGACTGCCTGGGCTCGGGAATTTCGGCCAGGATTACCGGCATGGCCGCTGTTCCGGCCTCCCGGCGATCGACCCAGGCCGCCGGCAGGAACGGCGAGTTGGGTGAGGCAATCGCGATTTCCGGGGCCGATGGCGGCAGATTCGATCCGACGAAGGGAGCCAGAATTACCGCGATCGCCAAGGCGGTCAGCACGACCAGGCCGCCTTGAACCGAGGGACGGCCCAGCCACCGGGCCGCCGACCAATCCGCGGCCGCTGTCGCCACGCTCGCCCGTAACGACCTTGCGCGCGCCGATATCGCGGCTGAAAACACCCCCAGCCGGATGGTCGTAGCGGACAACAGCCGGGTGGGTAGCCGCCACGACCGGATCCGTTCCGAATATTGGCGTATCCGAATCGGTACCGCAGAGATCACCCTGCTCAGCCTGAGCCGGAAACCGCCGAGGATTTCCAGGATCCGCCGAAATTGCGACACGGACAAACGAACTCGGGACCGTATGGCGCGGTCCCAGATCCGGTAGAGCGTCGAACGGAGCCGTGTCGACGGCACGCGCATGGCAACCCGGCGGACAATCCGCCCGCGCCGCGCCACTGCTCCACGTCTGCCGCGATATCGTCGCACCAACCCTCTCCCAATCCGCACGCATAAGGTACAGATGCGATGGTTACAATCCAACCCTTGAGAAATAGTTGAGATTTCAACGAATTTTCAGTTTGTCCGTTACGCGTTGATCGGTTCGCCGGCCAATTCCTTGAGGATCGGGCAATTGGGGCGATCGTCGCCGTGGCATTGATGCGTCAGGTGCAACAAGGTGTCCCGCATTCGATTGAGTTCCTGCATCTTGCGATCGATCTCCGCCACATGCGCCAAGGCGAGCGCCTTCACGTCGGAGCTTGCGCGGTCGCGGTTACGCCACAGATCCAGAAGCGTGCCCACGTCCTTGACGCTGAACCCAAGGCTTCTTGCATGCTGGATGAAGCGCAGGGTCTCGACGTCGGTTGATCCGTAAGTTCGGTATCCACCCTCTGTCCGGCCAGCCTCTTCGATCAGGCCGATACTCTCGTAATAGCGGATGGTCTTTGCACTGACGCCAGAATGTCTGGCGGCCTGTCCGATATTCATGTGAATTCTCCGCGTTTTCGCATAATAGTCTATTTTTTATTGAGTTTTCCCGCGACTCCGCGCCAGGTCCGCAAGGTCAGTGCGTTGCTGACAACGCTGACGCTGCTGAACGCCATCGCCGCGCCGGCTATGATCGGACTCAGATAGCCAAACCCCGCCAGCGGAATGCCGACGATGTTGTAAATGAACGCCCAGAACAGATTCTGGTAGATTTTCCGGCCCGTGGCCCGGCTGATCGCAATGGCGTCAGCGGCGAGCCGCGGATCGGGCCGCATCAGCGTGATTCCGGCGACCTCCATGGCAATATCGGCGCCCGTACCCATCGCCAGGCCGATATCGGCCGCCGCCAGCGCCGGAGCGTCGTTGACGCCGTCGCCGACCATGGCGACAACCTTGCCCTGCGCCCGCAACGCCTCGATCGCGGCCACCTTGTCCCCCGGCAGGACCTCGGCCCGCACATCGTCCAGCCCCAGACGCCGGGCAATCGCCGCCGCGGTGCGCGTATTGTCCCCGGTCAGCATCATCACGGCAATATGCCGGCTGCGCAGTATTTCAAGCGCCTCCCGCGCTTCGGCGCGTACCGGGTCGGCGACTGCGATCAGGCCGACCAGTTGCCCGCCCCCGACCGCAATCCACATCACCGTCTTGCCATCCTCCTCCAGCGCCACGGCCCGCGTTTCCAGCGCGGACGTATCGGCCCCGGCCTCGACCATCAGGCCGCGATTGCCGATCCAGACAGGCGCGCCTTCGACACGCGCGGTCAGGCCGCGCCCGCCAACCCGGCTGAATTCCTCGACCGTCGCCAGGGTCAGGCCGCGTTCGGCCGCCGCTTGCGTCACCGCGCGGCCCAGCGGATGCTCGCTTCCCCGCTGGGTCGACGCCGCCAGCCGCAGCAACCCCGCATCGTCATTGCCGGCGGCCGGCACAAGATCGGTAACCTCCGGCCGCCCCAGGGTCAGGGTACCGGTCTTGTCGAAGATGACCGTATCCACCGCCCCCGCCCGTTCCAGGGCTTCCACGTCCTTGATCAGAATGCCGGCCCGCGCGGCCGCGCCGGTCCCGGCCATGATGGCAGTCGGCGTCGCCAGACCGAGGGCGCAAGGGCAGGCAATCACCAGAACCGATACGGCTGCAACGATACTCTGTTCGACGGTACCGCCGATAAGCAGCCAGCCGATGCCTGCGATCAGGGCAACGCCGATCACGACCGGCACGAAGACATTGGTGACCTTGTCGACCAGACGCTGCACCGGTGCCTTGGCGGCCTGCGCGTTTTCCACCAGGGCGATGATGCGCTCCAGCGTCGAGGCCTTGCCGACCGTTGTCGTCTCGATACGCAGCATCCCGTCGCCATTGACGCTGCCGCCCGTCACCCGGTCACCCACTGCCTTGGCAACTGGAACGCTCTCGCCCGTCAGCAGCGATTCGTCGACCGCGCTATCGCCGCTCGAAACGACGCCATCGACCGGAATGCGATCGCCCGGCCGGACCACGACGATCTCGCCGGTTTTCACCGAGGTCGCGGAAACCGTGACGAGCACGCCATCGCGCTCCACATGCGCCTGATCGGGGCGCAGCCGCATGAGCTGGCGGATCGCCGCCGAAGTGCCCCGACGGGCTCTGGCCTCCAACCATTTTCCAAGTTTGACCAGCGTAATGATGACCGCCGCCGCCTCGAAGTACAGATGCGGCTCTCCAGCGGCCAGATTGTACAGGCTGAGGCCGAACGCCGCGCTGGTGCCCATCGCCACCAGAAGATCCATGGTGCCGATGCGGGCGCGCAGAGCCTTGGCCGCCCCGACATAGAAATTCCAGCCTATGACAAATTGCACGATCCCGGCGATTCCGACCTGCCATAGCCCCGGCAGTTCCACATGAACGCCGCCAATGGACAGCAGCATCGGCAGCACCAGTGGCAGTGTGAACAGAATGGCCACGCCAACCATCAGCATCTCGCGCCGATCCGCCGCCGCGGAGTCTTCTTCCGCCCGCCGATCGCCTTCCGCCAGGCTGGCACCGTAGCCGGCACTCTCGACGGCAGCCACAAGCGTTTCCGGCTCTACTCCGATCGCGGTGACCGTGGCCGATTCGGTGCCCAGATTGACGCTGGCATCGATGACCCCCGGCACGCCTTTCAGGGCACGCTCAACATGGCCGACACAGGAAGCGCAGGTCATGTCGGTCACTGCCAGACGGTAATGGCTGCGGCCCACGCCATAGCCGGCATCTTCCACCGCCTTCACAAGCATGTTCACGTCGGCGCCGTTGGCCAAACCGATATCGGCCATCTCGGTGCCGAGATTGACATTTGCGGCGCTGACACCGGGCACCGCCTTCAGGGCTCGCTCGACATGGCCGACGCAGGCACTGCAGGTCATCCCTTCGATCTTCAGCCGGGCATGTTCGGCCGGCTCGATTGGCCGTTTCACTGCCGTCATTTCGATAGCTCCTTGTTCTTCGCCGCCTCAGGCGGCGCGCGCCGCATAGCCGGCTTTCTCGACCGCGGCGACCAGCACGGCGGTTTCGACACCGGCGCCGATCCTGACCGTCGCCGTCGCGGAAGCCAGATCGACCTTGGCGGCGACCACGCCGGGTGCGGTATCAAGCGCCTTCTGCACACGCCCGACACAGTGGCCGCAGGTCATGCCCTCGACCTTCAGTACAACCTCATGATCTTGTGACATCGTTGTCTCCTTCGCTTGCGAATCCGGGTTCTCCAGTGTGATTGAGGTCAGCGTAAACCTTCCACAGGATGGAAGGTCAAGGACAAACTTTCCCAAAACGGTAAACTTTGGAAAACGGCGCGCTGCCTTGCTTCCCTTGCGTCGAGAAAGCCTGCTATAAACGGGCGGGCATGCGTGCCGGATGGTCCGGAAGTGGGCGCCAAGGAATTGAAATGTTTCTGCTAATCGATAACTACGACAGCTTCACGTACAATCTGGTTCACTTCCTCGGGGAATTGGGCGCGGACGTGGTCGTCAAGCGCAACGACCAGATCACGGTCGGCACCGCGATGGCAATGAACCTGCAGGGTATTGTCCTGTCACCCGGCCCCTGCGACCCCGATCGCGCCGGCATCTGCCTCGACCTGATCGCCGCTGCCGCCGGCCGCTTCCCGTTGCTGGGGGTGTGCCTGGGTCATCAGGCGATTGGACAGTCATTTGGCGGCACGGTCGTGCGCGCCCCGCTGCCGATGCACGGCAAGGTCAGCCGGATCCGGCACAAGAACACCGGCATATTCGCCGGGCTGCCCAACCCGTTCACGGGAACGCGATATCACTCGCTGGTCGTCGCCCGCGAGGGCCTGCCGGACTGTCTCGAAGTCACGGCAGAAACCGAAGACGGCGTGATCATGGGCCTGCAGCACAAGGAACTGGCCATTCACGGCGTCCAGTTCCATCCCGAAAGCATCGCAACCGAGCACGGTCACGCCCTTCTGGCGAATTTCCTGAAGCTGGCCGGCAATGAGGGGAAGGCATGACCGGGGATATCGACGATTTCAAGCGCCTTCTGGCAAAGGTCGCGGACGGCGGGACGCTGAACGAGAAAGAGGCCGAGCGGGCTTTCGACATCATGATGTCGGGCAATGCCACGCCGTCGCAGATGGGTGGTTTCCTGATGGCGCTGCGCGTGCGTGGCGAGACCGTGGCGGAGATAACCGGCGCCGTTCGCGTGATGCGCGCCAAGGCCCGCCATGTCGAGGCCCCGGCCGGGGCCATGGACATCGTCGGCACCGGCGGCGATGCCTCCGGCACCTATAACATTTCCACGGCGACGGCGCTGGTCGTCGCCGGTTGCGGCGTGCCGGTGGCCAAGCATGGCAACCGGGCGGCCTCGTCGAAATCTGGCGCCGCCGACGTTCTGGCGGCGCTCGGTATCGATGTCGAGGCCGATTTCGACGCCGTCGAGCGGGCGATTCGCGAGGCCAATATCGGCTTCCTGATGGCGCAGCGGCATCACGGTGCCATGCGTAATGTAGGGCCGACGCGTGTCGAACTGGGTACCAGAACTATTTTCAACCTCCTTGGCCCCCTTTCCAACCCCGCATCGGTAAAGCGACTGCTGGTCGGCTGCTTCTCGCGACACTGGATCGAGCCGATGGCCGAGGTGCTCGGCAATCTCGGCGCCGAGCGCGTCTGGGTCATGCATGGCAGCGACGGGCTCGACGAACTGACGACGACCGGCCCGTCCTGGGTGGCGGAGTATCGCCGCGGGGCGGTTTCGACATTCGAGGTATCGCCGGCCGATGCGGGATTGCCGATAGCGCAGCCGGAAGATTTGCGTGGCGGCACGCCGGAGCAAAACGCCGAGGCGTTGCGTGGCCTGCTGGCCGGCCATCCCGGTGCCTATCGCGATATCGTCGTCTTCAACGCCGCCGCGGCGTTGGTCGTGGCCGAAAAGGTGTCGACCCTGCGCGAGGGCGCGCACGTGGCAGCAGGCGCCATCGATTCCGGGGCCGCGGCGAAGTCGCTGGAAACCATGCTGTCGATCACCGGCCTGCGCAAGGGTGGATAGATGAGCGACGTGCTGGACCGGATCTGCGCGGACAAACGCGCCCATGTCGCGGCAGTCCAGCGGGCGCATCCGCTGGCCGAGACCGAACGGCGCGCCGCCGCCGCTTCCAGCCCGCGCGGTTTTGCCCGGCGCCTGGCCGAGGCCGTCGATGCCGGTCGTTACGGGCTGATCGCGGAAATCAAGAAAGCATCGCCCAGCAAGGGCCTGATCCGCGAGGACTTCGATCCGGCCGCCCTCGCCCGTGCCTATCGGGCCGGCGGCGCCACGTGCCTGTCCGTGCTGACCGACGAACCGTATTTCCAGGGCCACGATGCGTATCTCGTGGCGGCGCGCGCTGCGGTCGATTTACCGGTCCTGCGCAAGGACTTCATGCTGGACCCATACCAGATCGTCGAATCGCGTGCGCTGGGCGCCGACTGCATCCTGCTGATCATGGCGGCGCTGTCCGACGCCCAGGCCGACGAACTCGAGGCGCTGGCCAGCGGTCTCGGCATGGACGTTCTGGTCGAAGTGCATGACGCGGCCGAGATGGAGCGCGCCCTGATGCTGAAATCCCCGCTGATCGGCATCAACAACAGAAACCTCAAGACGCTTGGCGTCGACATCGCGACGACCGAGGCGCTGGCACGGATGGTGCCGCCTGGCCGGATGCCGATCAGCGAAAGCGGGCTCTACACGCCGGCCGACCTTGCCCGCATGGCGGCGGCCGGGGCACGCTGTTTCCTGATCGGGGAATCCCTGATGCGGCAGGACGATGTCACCGCCGCGACTGCGACGCTGCTGGCCAATCCGGTCGCGGCCTGAAGAAGGAACCACGACCGATGAGCCGCTTCACCCATTTCGACGAGCAGGGCAAGGCCCTGATGGTGGATGTCACGGCCAAGGACGAGACCGAGCGCACGGCGACGGCCGCGGGTTCGGTGTTGATGGAACCGGAAACCCTGCGGATGATCGCCGAGGGTGGCGTCAAGAAAGGCGACGTGCTGTCGGTAGCCCGGCTGGCCGGTATCATGGGGGCAAAGCGCACCCCCGATCTGATTCCGCTCTGCCATCCGCTGGCGCTGAGCTCGGTCAAGGTCGATCTTTCCGTCGATCCGGCGCGCAACGCCGTCGACATCACCGCAACCTGCAAGCTGAAGGGCAGAACCGGCGTGGAGATGGAGGCGCTGACCGCCGTCTCGGTCGCGGCACTGACGGTCTATGACATGTGCAAGGCGGTCGATCGCGGTATGCGCATTTCGGAAATCCGCCTGCTGCACAAGGCCGGCGGCAAGTCCGGCGAATTCCGGGCCGAGCGATGATATCCGTCGAAGACGCCCTGTCCCGCATCGTCGCTGCGCTGAAACCCCTGCCGGCCGAACAGGTCAGCATCGCCGACGCGCTTGGCCGCGTGCTTTCGGCCGACGTCGCCTCGCGCCGCACGCAGCCGCCGGTAGCGGTTTCGGCAATGGACGGCTATGCGGTTCGATCGCAGGACGTGCAGACAATCCCCGTCGACCTGAAGGTGGTAGGCCAGGCGCCGGCCGGCACGGCCTGGCCCGGGGTTCTGGGCGCCGGCCAGGCCGTGCGCATCTTTACCGGCGCGCCGGTACCCGATGGCGCCGACGCCATCGTGATTCAGGAAAACACAGCGGCATCCGGGACTACGGTCTCGATTCTTGCGTCCGCGCGCCCGGGCCAGTTCGTCCGTGCGGCCGGACTCGATTTCCAGGCCGGCGATATTCGCCTGCATGCGGGGAAGGTACTGACGGTCCGCGATGTCGGTCTGGCCGCGGCCATGAACCTGCCATGGCTGATGGTGCACCGGCGTCCCCGTGTCGCCATTTTGGCGACCGGCGACGAGATTTCCATGCCCGGCGACCCGCTTGGCCCCAACCAGATCGTCAGTTCCAACAGTCTGGCGCTGGCCGCGGCCGTGCGCGTGTTCGGTGGCGAGCCCTGGCTGCTGGGGATCGCCCCGGACGACCGCGACGCGCTGGCGGCCATGGCCGCCGGTGCCGCCGGCGCCGACCTGCTGCTGACCAGCGGCGGCGCGTCCGTCGGCGACCACGACCTGGTGCAGAGCGTGCTCGGCGGAATGGGCTTCAGCCTGGATTTCTGGAAGATCGCCATGCGGCCGGGCAAGCCGCTGATTTTTGGCCGGATCGGCGATGCGCCGGTCCTCGGGCTGCCCGGCAATCCGGTATCGGCACTGGTCTGCGCGATCGTTTTTCTGCGCCCGGCGCTCGCCCGCTTGCTGGGCGTCAGCGTCGCGACCGTGGCACCGCGCGTCACCGCCCGCCTCACCGGGCCGCTGGACATGAACGACGAGCGCCAGGACTATCTGCGCGCCACGCTCGCCAATGGGCACGGCGGAGACCTTCTGGTCACGCCCTTTACGCGCCAGGACAGTTCGATGCTGGCGACCCTCGCCGAGGCCGATTGCCTGATCGTCCGCCCGCCGCATGCGCCGGCGGCGGAAGCCGGTTCGGTGGTTGATATCCTGCCGCTGCCGGGCGGATTGCCGCGGGCCTGACGGTTCCGGGCTCCCGCGCCGGGTTTTCCCTTGACCGGAAAAGTGAACCAAACTAGAACATGTCATGTGTTTTTGTTTTGTTCCATATCTTGTGTCGGTCTGTCCAGGGCCTACCAGACGCGGAACAACAGGATCGATTGCCACAACCGCCGCTTCGTGATTCACGGGTGGTCCGGGGATGGCAAGGGCCAGACTGGGGGGTGCGGCGGCAATGTTGACCAGAAAACAATACGAACTTCTGAATTTCATCCATGAGCGCCTCGAGGAAACGGGCGTTTCCCCTTCCTTCGACGAAATGAAGGAAGCGCTGAACCTGAAATCCAAATCCGGCATTCACCGGTTGATTACCGGGCTTGAGGAGCGCGGCTTCATCCGCCGCCTGCCGCACCGCGCGCGGGCGCTTGAAGTTTTGCGGCTGCCCGAGAACATGGCGCCGGGGACGGCCCCCAAGGGGAAGGTCATTCGACCAAACTTCGCGGGCGGCTCGGGCAGCGTTACGCCCCTGCCGGAATCCGACAACATCAGTGTTCCGGTGATCGGCAGAATTGCCGCGGGCACACCCATCGAGGCATTGCGGAGCGAGTCGCGCAGTGTCGATGTGCCTGCGTCGATGCTTAGTGGCGGCGATCACTACGCGTTGCGTGTAGACGGCGATTCGATGATCGATGCAGGCATCTTCGATGGCGATACGGTGCTGATACAGCGCTGCGACACGGCCGAAAACGGCGCCATTGTCGTCGCCCTGATCGATGACGCGGAAGTGACGCTGAAACGGCTGCGCCGCAAGGGCAAGTCGATCGCGCTCGAAGCGGCCAATCCCGCCTATGAAACGCGCATTTTCGGCCCCGACCGGGTGCGCGTGCAGGGTCGGCTGGTCGGGCTGATGCGCTCGTACTGAACACGGCAGTCATAAGAGATTGTGCTTGGGGCCGGGCGGCAACGTCCGGCCCTGATCTTTTTTGCGATCCGTCGAAATCGCGGTCGCAGGCGCCGCGACTGTCTGTCAGGGGCCCGCCGGCGCCGGCGACCATGGCCGGTTCGCACCGGGAATTTCCACGGTCTCGATGCGCGGGCCGCCAGGTGTCAGCCAGATGGCATGGGCACCGCGATGCCAGAGGTCGAACCGATCGATTACCAGCGATGGACCCGGACAAGATCCGCGTACCGGAACGGTGCTGACCAGAATCCCGTCGCGACGGCATTCCTCGTCCAGGGCGCGGCCGTCGCGAACCAGACTGACGGTCATTCCCTTGGCGCGATAGATACATGCCAGCAGGTCGCAGCGCACCCGGCCATCCGGCGTTTCGCCGTTGCGCGGCCACGCCTGTGCGCTTTCCTGCCCGTTCTGTTCAAGCCAGGCCGATGCCGCGTGCCGTTCTCGCCGCCGATCGGAAAGACTCAGCGTCCCGTCAGTCATTCGCACCGCCATCAGCCGGCCATTGCCCGCAATCAGGATATCCGGCCCGTCGACCACGGCAAATCCGGCCAGGCCGGCAACGATGCCAACAACGCCGGCATAGCGCCAAGGCAGTCGCCAGACGCACAGCCAGAGGCCACCAAGGGTCGCCAGCCCGAGACCCATGTTTGACATCGTGGGCACCAGGCGGACGGCGCCTGGCCAGCCGGCCACGGTTCGCGCAATCGCGGTTAGCACCTCGATCCCCCATCCCATCGGCGCCAGGGCCCAGGATTCAAGGCCAACCGGCATCAGCAGCGCCGCGGCCACGGCCCAAGGCATGATCCACAACGCCGTCAGCGGTACCGCGACCAGATTGGCGGGCAATCCATAGACGGCGATCCTGCCGAAATGGTGCAGCCCGATGATCCCCGTGGCGGTGCCCGCGATCAGGGTGGTGATGGCGACGCCACCGATATAAAGGGCGACGCGCCCCCCCGGGAATGCGGCGGCCCGGCGGGCCAGATTCCGCATGCCGGACTGCAGCGATTCGTAGAACGCGACCAGTGCGATAACCGCGGAAAAGGACATCTGGAAGCTGGCGCCGAGAAGGGTTTCCGGAAACACCAGCAGAATTGCCGTTGCGGCGAAGGCGACCAACCGCATGGAAATCGCCTCGCGATCGAGGACCACGGCCAGCAATACAAGCCCGACCATGATGAAGGCTCGTTGCGTGGGTACCGGAGCCCCGGCAAGCAGAAAATAACCGAAGCTTCCGACCATTGCCGCGCCTGCTGCCCATTTCTTGATCGGGTGGTAGAGAGTCAGCCGCTCGAACAGGGCCAGCACTGTGCGAACCGTGAAGAACAGGATTCCGGCCACCAGTCCCAGATGCAGGCCCGATATGGCCAGCAGATGCGCCAGGCCGGAGTCGCGCATCGCCGCAACGGTTTCCTTGCCGATCGCGCCCCGATCGCCGGTTATCAACGCGGCGGCAACCGCCCCGGCCTCGCCTGGCAGGGCGGACTGGATGCGTTGGGTCGCCTGGTGGCGCGTCGCGGCGACCCGGACCCGAATGGCGTTGAGTATCCCGGTCTCGCGGCCGTCCCGGACGGGACGCACCTCGCCAAAGGCGAAACCCGTTGCCCCGAGCCCGTCATACCAGGCGGAACGCCGGAAATCGTAGGCCCCCGGGGCGGCCGGCGGTGCCGGTGGCGACAACTTTCCGAACAGAGAAATCCGTTGTCCGATTTGCAGCCCGGCGTCGCGGCGCAACGTCACCCGTATCCGGGTCGGGGTTTTCTCGGCATCGCGACCGCGCAAGGTCACATCCTCGAGAACGATCCGGCTGCCATCCTGACGCCCCTCGATGGCGACGATCGTTCCTTCGATTCCGGCTGGACCGTAGGGCCGGTCGAGAACCGGCCCGGCCACGAGAGCGGTGCGCAGTTGCGCCGCGGAAAATCCCAGCGCCGCCAGCCCCGCGGCCACCAGGACAATCGCCGCGATCGCGCCAGCACGCGAAAGTCCTGCCAATAGCAGAGCCGCGATCGCCATGAACACTCCGATCCAAACCGGCGGTTCCGACGGCAGAGCGAAATAGACGGCGATCCCGGCTCCGATCAGGACCGGTGACCACAATGCCCAGCGTTCCTGCTCGGCGGCCAGGCTCACCTTCAGCAAATTCGCAAACTGCCGTGGTAGCGAATTTCCGCGCACCCCTGCCCCGCCTTCCCGCTGCGCCGCAAAACAATTTTGCCGCCCCGACGTGCATTATGCTACACCCCGGCGCGCCAACCCCCGTTGCCATTTGTTCGAGGATACGACATGACGGTCATCACCCGGTTCGCGCCGTCGCCCACCGGCTTCCTGCATATCGGCGGCGCCCGCACGGCGCTGTTCAACTGGCTGTTCGCCAGGCATCACGGCGGCCAGTACCTGCTCCGGATCGAGGATACGGACCGCGAGCGGTCGACGCCCGAGGCGATCACCGCGATCATCGAGGGATTGCGCTGGCTGGAACTCGACTGGGATGGCGAGGTCATCTACCAGTCCGAAAGACTGCCCCGACATGCCGAAGTGGTACAGACGCTTCTCGATGCGGGACGCGCCTATCGCTGCTACTGCACATCCGAGGAACTGACGGAAATGCGCGAAAACGCGCGCGCCGAAGGGCGCCCGATGCGCTATGACGGGCGCTGGCGCGACCGAGACCCGTCGGAGGCGCCGGCGGGCGTGCCCCCGGTGATTCGCCTGAAGGCCCCGCAGGACGGCGAAACCATTATTCACGATGCGGTCCAGGGAGATGTGCGCATCGGAAACGAGCAGCTGGACGACATGGTGCTGTTGCGCAGCGATGGGACGCCCGTTTACATGCTGTCGGTCGTGGTGGACGATCACGATATGGGAATTACCCATGTCATCCGCGGCGTCGACCATCTGACCAATGCCGCGCGCCAGATGCAGTTGTATCAGTCCCTGGACTGGGCGGTGCCGCAATTCGCGCATGTCCCGCTGATACACGGTCCGGACGGGGCGAAGCTCTCGAAACGGCATGGCGCGCTCGGGGTCGAAGCCTATCGCGAGATGGGGTATTTGCCGGAAGCCTTGCGCAATTATCTGCTGCGGCTCGGCTGGTCCCACGGCGACGAAGAGATAATCAGCACCATGCAGGCCACGGAGTGGTTCGAACTGTCGGAGATCGGCCGCTCGGCGGCGCGCTTCGATTTTGCCAAGCTGGAAAACCTGAACGGCCACTATATGCGCGAGGCGGCAAACGACAGGCTGGTCGGCTTGGCACTTCCTCGCATAGAAGCCTTGATCGGCCGTGCGGTGGACGAGGATGGTCGAGCCCTCCTCACGGCCGGCATGGACGGTCTGAAACAGCGGGCGAAGACACTTGTCGAATTGGCGGAAAGTGCGGTCTTCTATGTTAGCCGGCCGAATTTTCCGCTGGCCAACGAAAAGGCCGCCAAGCTGCTTGCCGGCGACGGCGTGGCTCTGCTCGGAGCGGCCGCCGAACGGATTTCCGGAATCGCCGACTGGCGCGCGCCCCAGCTTGAGGAGGCGGTCCGGGTTCTCGCCGAGGAACGCGGTCTTGGACTCGGAAAACTGGCCCAGCCGCTGCGCGCGGCAATCGCCGGATCCAATGTGTCGCCCGGGATCTTCGATGTCATGGAGGTTCTCGGCCGCGAGGAGACAATGACCCGCCTGCGGGCGGTTCGGGGCTGACGCGGCGTATTTCCGGCGCATTTGCTCCAACGGTTCCACCGGGCTATATTAATGCAGTGCGGCATTTGAATGCTGCACCGCAATATTCAAGGGCGGCGCCGGTCGGAACGCGCCGCCTGCCAACGAGACGAGCGAGGAAATTCCATGAGCGACGGAACCTCCCCCAAGGCAACGGCCGCACCCGCGGGACTGGTTACCCTGAATGACCAGAGAACCGGAAAGAGCATCGACCTCCCAGTGCTCGACGGGTCGGTCGGGCCCTCGGTCATCGACATCCGCAAACTGTATGGCCAGACCGGCTATTTCACCTACGATCCCGGTTACACCTCGACCGGATCCTGCGAGTCGAAAATCACGTTCATCGACGGCGACGAGGGCGTGTTGCTGTATCGCGGTTATGCGATCGAGGAATTGGCGCAGCAGAGCGACTTCATGGAAGTCTGCTATCTCTTGCTCGAGGGTGAATTGCCGAACGTCCAGCAGAAGGGTGCGTTCGAGAAGAACATCACCTATCACACCATGCTGCACGAGCAACTGCAGTATTTCCTGCGCGGTTTCCGCCGTGACGCCCATCCGATGGCGGTAATGGTCGGCATCGTCGGCGCGCTTTCCGCCTTCTATCACGACTCCACCGACATTTCGGACCCGAAGCAGCGGGTGATCGCCTCGCACAGATTGATCGCCAAGATCCCGACGATCGCGGCCATGGCCTTCAAATATTCCACTGGCCAGCCCTTCGTCTATCCACGCAACAACCTGTCCTATGCGGAAAATTTTCTGCACATGGTGTTTGCCACGCCGTGCGAGGATCTGAAAATCAGCCGATCCGTGGTGCGGGCCATGGACAGGATCCTGATCCTGCATGCCGATCACGAACAGAACGCCTCGACCTCGACGGTCCGTCTGGCAGGATCGTCGGGCGCCAACCCCTTTGCTTGCATCGCCGCGGGCATCGCCTCGCTGTGGGGCCCGGCGCATGGTGGCGCCAATGAGGCGGTCCTGAACATGCTGGCCGAGATCGGCTCGAAAGAGCATATTCCCGAATTCATCAAGCGGGCGAAGGACAAGGACGATCCATTCCGCCTGATGGGCTTCGGCCATCGGGTCTACAAGAATTACGACCCGCGCGCCGCGGTGCTTCGCCAGTCCTGCCATGAGGTTCTGGAAGAGCTGGGCGTGCACCACGAGCCCCTGCTCGACCTAGCGATGGAACTGGAGCGCATCGCGCTCGAGGACGAGTATTTCGTGAACCGGAAGCTGTTCCCGAACGTCGATTTCTATTCCGGAATCATCCTCAGGGCGATGGGGTTCCCGAACGAGATGTTCACCGTTCTCTTCGCCGTCGCCCGCACTGTCGGCTGGATCGCCCAGTGGAAGGAAATGATTGAGGATCCGGAACAGAAAATCGGTCGCCCGCGACAGCTCTACACGGGGTATGGCAAGAGACCATATGTGTCGATGGACAAGCGCAACTGATTGCACGTCGACACGCAGTCCTCGAAGACGATACGGCGGCCTTCATCAGGCCGCCGTTTTCGCTTGCTGCCTTCCGGTGTCAGGCGCGCTCTATCAACTCGACCTTGTAGCCGTCAGGATCCTCGACAAAGGCGATGACGGTCGTCCCGTGCTTCATCGGACCTGGCGGGCGCGGAATCTTCACGCCTTCGGCTGCCAAACGTTCGCAGGTCTTGTAGATATCGGGAACTCCGATCGCCAGGTGACCGAAAGCCGTGCCGAGTTGGTATGGTTCCTTCTGTCCCCAATTATGGGTAAGTTCGATGACCGCCGTGTCCTTCTCATCGCCGTAGCCGACGAAGGCCAAGGTGAACTCCCCCGACGGGTAATCGTTCCGATTGAGCAGCTTCATCCCGAGCAGCCGCGTATAGAAATCGATCGATTTGTCGAGATCCAGAACCCGGATCATGGTGTGCAGGAGCCGGTATTTTCCGGCGTTGGCATTGGCAGCTCCGCTCATGGCGTATATTTCCCTTCTTCTGGACGAAATCTCTGAACTCATTCGGCCCCGTTCATGACCCGACGGCGCCGATAATGTCAAGAATGGCCTGCGCGGCACGCGTACTGGGGGGCGGGCCCCCAAGGCCCAGTTGCTCGAGCGCCGGCGTCAGTGCAGAAACTTGTGCCGCTCCATCGGGCCCGAGCAGCCTGTCCAGTTCCTGGGCCAGCCTTTCGGGCTGGCAATCGCTCTGGATCAGTTCCGGTACGATTTCGCGCCCTTCGATGATATTGATCAAATGGACGAAATCGACACGAATCATCCAACGGACGAGTGCATGCGTGATCGGTGCAATTCGATATGCGATCACCGTCGGGACACGCGCCATCGCCAATTCCAGCGCCACCGTTCCCGATGCGGCCAAGGCAACGTTGGAGGCGGCCATGGCATCGAACCGCCCGCCGCCGCGCACGACAATCGGCGCACCGGGCCAGGTGGCGGCGATTCCCTCGACCGTCGCGGCAACGCCCTCCACCGTCGGCACGACAACGCGCAGATTGGGTCGGCTGGCCGTCAGTATTTTCAATGCAGCCCCAAAGTCTCCCGCCAACCGGCCAACTTCCCCGCGCCGGCTTCCAGGCAGAACACAAATCAGCTTCTCATCCGGTGCGATGCCGTGTCGCGCCCGAAATCCAGACCCGTCCCCTCCGACGGCTCCGCCCTCGACAACGGGATGGCCGACAAATCTGCAGGCCAGGCCAACGCGTTCGAACCAGGCGGGCTCAAAG
>JAHELM010000284.1 GCA_024644185.1 Rhodospirillales bacterium
AGTGGGCACTGCCCCCGGCCGAAACCGGTGGCCGGGCGGGTATATAGATTAGCGTCCGCTAATTGTGCAGTGCAAAAAACGAATGTCTCATATGCTTGCGGGGGCGGTCACGCGCCGGGCATGCGATCCGGATAGTCCGTGATGACGGATTCGACGCCCCAGGACAGCAACGCCTTGCAGCGGGCCGGTTCGTTGACGGTATAGGTCAGCAGGCGGAAGCCCGCCTCGCGTACCGACCGTGCCTTTTCCCGGGTGATCGGCTTGTGGTGCGGGTGGAAGGTGGCGCAGCCAAGCGCCGCGCAGCGCGCCGCCCAGTCCGCGGGGAAGTCCTCGGTCAGAAATCCACGCGGAATTGCCGGCGCGGCGGCGCGGGCGGCAGCCAGCGATATTTCCGAGAAGCTGGACACGAAGGGCGGGCGCGGGCCGCTCATCCAGCGGACCAGCTCGCGCGCCACCGCCGCTCCGGTTTCCGCCTCGCGGCCCGGGCAGGGCTTGATCTCGACATTGGCCCCCATATCGTGCCGGGCGAGGAATTCCATCGCTTCGTCCAGCGTCGGCACGCGCTCGCCGGCGAAATCGGGCGAGAACCAGCGGCCGGCGTCGAGTGCGCGAAATTCCGAGAGTGTCTTTCCGGCGGCCGGTCCCTTGCCGTCGGTGGTGCGGTTCACCGTATCGTCATGCAGCAGGATCAGCGCCCCGTCGGCGGTCAGCTTGACATCGAATTCGACCCAGCGCGTGCCCAGCGCATGGGCCCTGGCCATGCCGGCGAGCGTGTTTTCGGGCGCATGGCCACGGGCCCCGCGATGACCCATGATCGGGTCGAGGGCGGGCGGATTCGGCACGACGGGCATGGGTGACAAGGTCTCCGGGATTCAGACGCTGCGCCGGGCGTCGGCGCGCTGGAACGCGCCGTGTTCGATATGGGTGTGGGTCAGCACGCGCTCGTCGTTCAGCATCCGCCAGGTCAGCATCTTCTGGGCATAACGCAACACCAGCGCGGCATAGGCCGGATCGTCGGCCAGATTGACCCGCTGGTCGGGGTCGCGCTCGAGGTCGAAGAACAACGGCGGCAGGGCGGCGAAGTGCACGTATTTGTATTTGCGGTCGCGGATCACCGACAGATGGCATTCGTCGCTGACCAGGCCCATTGCGGCTTCGGGCTTCTGACCGCGGAGGTCGCGGAAATCGTATTCCCAATGTACCGAGTCGCGCCAGTGTTCTGGCGACGCGCCGCCAACCCAGGGCATCAGGGAATAGCCGTCGCACTGGCGCGGGACGTCCAGGCCCAGCCACTCCAGGATGGTCGGCATCACGTCGATCGACTCGGTGAAGGCATCGATCTGGCGGCCGCGCGTGGCATCGGCCTGACGGCGCGGGTCGCGGACGATCAGCGGAATGTGGAAGGATTCGTCCCAGTAGGTTTCCTTGCCCAGCGCCCAGTGGTCGCCCAACTGCTCGCCATGGTCGGAGGTGACGACGATCAGCGTCGACTCGTATTGGCCGGTTTCCCGCAGCCAGTCGATCAGGCGGCCGAGCTGGTGTTCGACCTCGCCGATCATGCCGTAATAGGTGGCGCGAAGTTGTGCCGTTTCCGCATCGGTCATGGTCGTCGGGCAGGTTTCCGCGCCCAGTGTCCAGTAGCGGTTGCGCAGCGTGCCCAGGCGCCAGGCGGCGAAGGGATGTTGCGCGCCTTCCTCCGCCGGCGTGGCGGCGCGGCGCGGGCCCGGCACCGCGGCCGGTTCGTATTGCGCATTATAGGGTTCGGGCGCGATGAAGGGCGGGTGCGGGTGCCAGTACGAGGCGTGTACGAACCACGGCCGTCCGTGCTGACCCTCGATATACTGGATCATGCCGTCGGTCATGAAGGCGGCCAGGCTGTGTTCGGCCGCATAGACCGGCGGCGCGTGGGTCGGGCCGCCGCCGCCCCCGCCGCCGCCGCCGTCGCGTCCGGCGGCGGGGGCGTAGATGTCGAGATGCCGGGTGCCCTTGGGCGGTACCGGATAGCCGTGTCGCGCCAGCCAGGCGAGCCAGGGTCCGAGATCGTCATGCAGGCGCATGACCTCGACCATGCCGGGCAGCACGCCCTCGTAGGACTCCAGCGCCGGGTCCGTCGGCTCCAGACCGCGCGGATCGGCGGCCGTATCGGTATAACCGAACAGCGCCGGCTCGTAGCCCAGCCGCCGGGCCTCCAGCGCGACATTGGTGTGCCGCGCATCCAGCGGCGAACCGTTGCGGCCGACCCGGTGGTTCTGCAGGTACATGCCGGTATACAGCGACGCCCGGGCCGGGCCGCAGGGGCTGGCCTGGGTGAAGTGATTGCGGAACAGCACGCCGTCCGCCGCCAGGCGATCGAGCGCCGGGGTTTTCACCACCGGATGGCCGACCGCCGACAGGGCATCGCCCCGCCACTGGTCGAGTGTCACAAAGAGCACGTTGCCCAACGGTTTGCCGGACATTTTCAGGTTCCTGTCTTGCGGTCAGCGGGTGCGCCAGGCCTGTGTACGCCGATGCAGGCCGCGGGTCAGCCCATAATGCAACAAACGCACAATGGCGGAGGTATAGACGATCATCATCGCCATCGCCGCGGCCGGCGCGATATCGCCGGCATCGTCCATGTTCAGGACCGACACCGAGGCCAGCATGGTGTCGGAGGAATACAGGAACACCACGCCCGAAACCGTGGTCATGGCGTTGACGAAAAGATAGATCGAGATGGCGAGAATGGCAGGCAGGCAGACCGGCACGGTGACCAGCGCGAAGGTCCGGTAAACCGGCGCCTTCAGCGAAGCCGAGACCGCCTCGAATTCCGGATCCATCTGCTTCAGCGCGGTGATCGCCGTCAGGTGGCTGACCGTATAGAAATGCGTGATCGTCGACAGCACCAGGATAGCCATGGTGCCATAGATCGCGTTCAGTGGATTGTCCGGATGGTTGAAGAAGAAGATATAGGCCAGGCCCAGAACCATGCCCGGAACCGCCATCGGCAGCATGGCCAGGAACTGGATCGCCGCGCGTCCGGCCGCGAAGCCACGTCCCTTTTCAACAAGATAGGCCCCGGTAAAAATCACGATGGTGCCGAAAAACGCGGTATAGGCGGCCATGCGGATCGAATTGCCATAGGCTTCCCAGCCGCCGCCATCCATCACGTCGAAATTATAGTTGTGGAACGAGGGGGTCAGGTTGTACGGCCAGTACGTCGCCAGCGAGGCGAAGATCGCCATGGCCAGCATCGCCACCATGATGCCGCCGACAACCATGCAGAACGCCAGCATGGCATTGTCGATGCGCGGGTTCGGCTTGGGCTGCAACGGCACCGCCCGCGCCGACAGCAACGCCACCTGCCGGCGTTGTACCAGGCGGTCGACGACGAAGGCGATGACGGCGGGAATCAGCAACACCACGGACACCACGGCACCCATCTGGAAATTCTGCTGGCCGATCACCTGCTTGTAGATATCCGTGGCCAGCACGCTGTATTGGCCGCCGATCACCTTGGGCACGCCGAAGTCGGTAATGACCAGGGTGAAGATGACAAAGGTGGCGCTGGTCAGTCCAAATTTTACCCCTGGAAGGGTGACGGTCAGGAATGTCCGCAATTTGCTGGTGCGCAACGCATCGGCGGCTTCGTACAGCCGGGCATCCGAAATCGACAGCGCGGTGACCAGGATCATCAGCGCATGCGGAAAGGTCCAGAACGCCGATCCCATGACGATGCCGATCGGCCCGTAGATCGAATGACCCATCAGCCAGGACTTGATGATGCCCTGATTGCCGAAGAAATAGATCAGCGAGATGGCCGGCAGCAGCGATGGCGCCAGGATCGGGATCAGCGCGATGGCGCGAAACAACCCCTTCCAGCGCATGCAGGTCCGGGTCAGCGCATAGGCATAGACGAAGGCAAGAACGATCACGATCGCCGTCGAGGCGAGGGCGATGAACAGGCTGTGGTCTATCGACCGGAACAGCGCCGGCGTGGTGAAATAGCGCGTATAATTGGCCAGGCCGACAAAGACGCCATCCTTGTCCTCGAAGCTCTTCGACAACATCGCGTAAAGCGGCAGAACGATGATAACGGTCAGGAACAGCCCGATCGCGACGGTCGTCCCGCGCACGATCAGATCGTCGCGACCCAGTTTGGCGCGAACCGGCTTGGCGGCAATGGCAACGGAATCGGCCATCGGTCAGGTTCCCGTCGCGGGGTAGAGCCGAATGCGTTCCGCCGGAATGCGCACGGCCAGGGCGTGGCCCTGCTGCAGCGAGAGATCCCGCATCAGGTTGATGGACAGTTCGGCGTT
>JAHELM010000285.1 GCA_024644185.1 Rhodospirillales bacterium
GCATGCCATAGGTCAGCAGCACCATGATATTGACCGCGTTCATCCAGTTATAGGCGACGAGATAGCGGAAATAGTACCGGTCGCAGTCCAGCCTGGGGGCCAGATAATGCATCAGCAGCGGCCAGGCCACGAACCCCATCGCATAGACGGTCAGGCGCGATACCGAGGCCGCGAAAAGCCCGCCATGTTCGACCAGGGTTCCGAAATTTCCCGGATTTCCCGTCGGCGTTCCGACCTGCAACAGCAGATAGACGACATAGAGCGGCAGAACCAGGGCGGCGGCCCAGAACGACCGGACGACGCCCGCATAGCTGTCGTCGATCAGTTCCACCACCTGCCTGTCGCGATGGAACAACCGCCATGCAATGAACATGCTGCGGGTTGCTTCCTTCACGCTGATCGCTTGAGCCACCGTGCCGTCTCCCTGACCGTTCGCCGAGCTTTGCGGAGCAGCATAAGGGTGGCGCCGTTACGGTTTTGTTAACGGCAACGAAAAAAACGGATGTCGCGGATCACCCCAGATAGCCGGCGATGACGCGTTCGTAGATTCCGGTCAGCGCGGCGATATCGGCGACGGCCACGCGCTCGTCCACCTTGTGCATGGTCTGGCCGACCAGGCCGAAATCGACCACCGGGCAGTAATCCTTGATGAAGCGGGAATCGGAGGTGCCGCCCGTGGTGCTGAGTTCCGGGCGGATGCCGAGTTCCGCCTCGACCGCGTCGGCGAGCAGGGCGCTGAGCGGGCCGGGCGGGGTGTAGAAGGATTCGCCGCTGACCTTGATCTCAACCTCCCAGCGGGCGCCCCCGGCCGCCGCCTCCAGGCGCCGGCGCAGCAGGGCGGTCAGGCTTGCGGAGCTGTGCAGATCGTTGAAGCGGACATTGAAGCCGGCCCGCGCGATACCGGGAATGACATTCGCCGCGCCCGCCCCGGTCTCGACCGACGTGACCTGTAGCGAGGAAGGCTGGAAATGCGTCGATCCCTGGTCCAGCGGCTCGCCCGTCAGGGCGCCCAGCAAGGCGATCATGCGATGCGCCGCGTTGTCCGCCAGATGCGGATAGGCGACATGGCCCTGCACGCCGTGCACGGTCAGCGTGCCGTTCAGGCTGCCGCGCCGGCCGATCTTCATCATCTCGCCCAGCCGGTCGGGATTGGTCGGCTCGCCGGTGATGCAGGCGTCCAGCCGTTCGCCATGGTCTTCCAGCCAGCGCAGCATCTTGACCGTGCCGTTGACCGCCGGGCCTTCCTCGTCGCCCGTTATCAGCAGGCTGATCGAGCCCCTGAGCGGCCCCTTGGCCAGATGCCGGGCGGCGGCGGCGGCGAAGCAGGCGATGGCGCCCTTCATATCGGCGGCACCCCGGCCCCAGACCATGCCGTCGCGGATTTCCCCGGCGAAAGGATCGGCGCTCCAGCTCTCCACCGGACCGGTCGGCACCACGTCGGTGTGGCCGGCGAAACACAGATTCGGCGCCGCCGTGCCGATGCGGGCATAGAGATTGTCGATATCGGGCGTGCCCGTGTCGCTGAACTTCAGGCGGTGGCAGGTAAAGCCCAGCCCCGCCAGCACGCGCTCCAGCACATCCAGCGCGCCGTCGTCGCGCGGGGTGACGCTGGGGCAGCGGATCAGGTCCTGGGTCAGGGCGACCGGGTCGACCATCGCCTCAGTCCCGCAGCAATTCGTTGATCGAGGTCTTGGCGCGGGTCTGCGCGTCGACCCGCTTGACGATGACGGCGCAATAGAGGCTCGGGCCGGGCGAACCATCCGGCAGGTTCTTGCCCGGCATCGTTCCCGGCACCACCACCGAATAGGGCGGCACCTTGCCCATATGAACCGCGCCGGTGGCACGGTCGACGATCCTGGTCGAGGCGCTGATGAAGACACCCATGGACAGCACCGCGCCCTCGCCCACGACCACGCCCTCGACGACCTCGGAGCGGGCGCCGATGAAGCAGTTGTCCTCGATGATGACCGGGCCGGCCTGCAAGGGTTCCAGCACGCCGCCGATGCCGACGCCGCCCGACAGATGCACGTTCTTGCCGATCTGTGCGCAGGATCCGACCGTCACCCAGGTATCGACCATGGTGCCCTTGTCCACATAGGCGCCGAGATTGACGAAGCTGGGCATCAGCACCACGCCCGGCGCGATATAGGCGGAGCGGCGGACGACGCAGTTCGGCACGGCGCGAAAGCCGGCGGCGCGGAATTCCTGCTCGCCCCAGCCGGCGAATTTCGACGGCACCTTGTCCCACCAGGACGAACCGCCCGGCCCGCCCGGGATCGGCACCATGTCGTTCAGCCGGAAGGACAGCAGAACCGCCTTCTTCAGCCACTGGTTCACGACCCAGTCCCGCGGCCCCTTTTCGGCCACCCTTGCCGTGCCGGAATCCAGCAGGTTCAACGCCTCCTCCACCGCCTCCCGGACTTCGCCGGTGGTGGCGGGGCCGATGGCGGCGATGTCTTCCCATGCGGCGTTGACGACGGATTGCAACTGGCTGGTGCTCATGCTCGCGGACTCCCCTTCGTTCCGATGGGCGGCGCGGAAACCGCCGGAATTGTGATACGGCCTGTAACGGAAATGCGCAATATGCGCGGGCGACCGATCATGCCGCCGGCGCGACACCTTCCAGCCAGGCGGTGACGTCGTCGGTAATGTGATGCACGTGATCGGAGTCGCCGGCGGCGCCGGCCGACCAGTCGTAATGGGTGCGCACCCAGATGGTGGTCATGCCCAGCGCGGCGGCCGGCTGCAGGTTGGCGGCCATATCGTCGAGCATCGCCGCGCGCGCCGGATCGATGCCGTGATCGGCGAGGATGCGGTCATAGACGACCGGATTCGGCTTCGGCAGGTAGTCGGCATCGGCGATGTCGAAGATCGCCTCGAAACGATGCGCCACGCCGAGCCGCGCCATCACGTTCTCGGCGTGGCGCGTGTCGGCGTTGGTGAAAATGATCTTGCGGCCGGGCAGCCGGGCCAGCGCGGCATCCAGAGCCGGGTTGGGCTGCACCGGCGTCACGTCGATGTCATGCACGTAGGAAAGGAACCGGTCTGGCGGGATACCGTGATTGACCATCAACCCGGACAGCGTGGTGCCATGCTCGAGAAAATACTTGCGGCGGATAGCCTTTGCCTGTTCCAGATCGACGCCCAGAAGTTCGACGATGAAGGCAGCCATGCGCACATGGATCTGGTCGAACAGGTTGCAACTCGCCGGGTACAGCGTGTTGTCCAGATCGAACAGCCAGGTTTCGACCTGATGTGGCGGCAATCCGGTGTTTTCGTTCATCGCCTGTCCTCAGCCGGCGCGGATCAACGTGCCCGAGCCATGCTCGGTGAACATCTCGAGCAGCATCGAATGCGGGACGCGCCCGTCGAGGATGACCGCCGCGGCCACGCCGTTCTCGATGGCGTCGATGCAGGTCTCGATCTTGGGGATCATGCCGCCGGTCAGGGTACCGTCCGCCATATAGCCGCGCGCCTCGGCCACCGTCATCTCGGGGATCAGTTCGCCCTGCTTGTCGAGCACGCCCTCGACATCGGTCAGCAGCAGCAGGCGGGTGGCGCCCAGCGCGCTGGCGATGGCCCCGGCGACGGTATCGGCATTGATGTTGTAGGTCTGTCCCTCGCGGTCCACCCCGATCGGCGCGATCACCGGGATGAATTCGGTCCGCTTGAGGGCGTCGAGCACATGCGGGTCGACCGATTCCGGCTCGCCGACGAAGCCGAGATCGAGGATCTTCTCGATGTTGGAATCCGGATCGCGCCTGGTGCGGCGCAGCTTGCGGGCGCGGATCAGCCCGGCATCCTTGCCCGACAGTCCGATGGCGCGGCCGCCGGCGCGGTCGATCGCGGTCACGATCTGCGCATTGATCAGGCCGGACAGCACCATCTCGACGACCTCGACGGTTGCCGCGTCGGTGACCCGCAATCCGTCGACGAATTCGCTGGAGATCGCCATGCGCTTCAGCATCGCGCCGATCTGCGGCCCGCCGCCATGCACGACCACCGGGTCGATGCCGACCTGCTTGAGCAGCGTCACGTCATGGGCGAATTCCGAGGCCAGCGAATCGTCGCCCATCGCGTGGCCGCCATATTTGATCACCAGGGTCTTGCCGGCATAGCGGCGCATATAGGGCAGGGCCTCGGTGAGGATTCCTGCCTTTTCCAGCCATTCCTGGCGCTTCTGGCTCTTGCTGGTCATTGCCTCTCCCGGGGCGGCGACGCTGGGTCGTCGGGTTTTTCTAGCGCAAAGCCTCGGGCGCCGCCAGCGCGGTG
>JAHELM010000286.1 GCA_024644185.1 Rhodospirillales bacterium
GCAGGCCGAGCTGGAGGCGCTGGAGACGGCGCTGGAGAAACCCGTCCACCCGGTGGCGGCGCTGATCGGCGGGGCCAAGGTCTCGTCCAAGCTGGATGTGCTGGGCAATCTGGTCGAGCGGGTCGATATCGTCGTCATCGGCGGCGGCATGGCCAATACCTTCCTGTATGCCCGCGGCAGCGAGATCGGGGCCAGCCTGTGCGAGAAGGATCTGGCGGACACGGTGCGGGCGATCGAGGCCAGGGCCAGGGCGGCGGGCTGCGAGATCGTGCTGCCGGTGGACGCGGTGGTGGCGGGCAAATTCGCCGCCGGCGCGCCCAGCCGCACGGTCGGCGTGGATGCGGTGCCCGCCGACATGATGATCCTGGATGTCGGCCCAAAGAGCGTCGCCGATCTGAACCGGCGGCTGGCAACCTGCCGCACGCTGCTGTGGAACGGGCCGCTGGGCGCCTTCGAGATCGCGCCCTTCGATGCCGGAACGGTGGCGGTGGCGCGCGAGGCGGCGCGGCTGACACGGGCCGGGAACCTGGTTTCGGTGGCCGGCGGCGGCGACACGGTGGCGGCGCTGAACCATGCCGGGGCGGCGGACGGGTTCACCTATGTATCGACCGCTGGCGGCGCCTTCCTGGAATGGCTGGAAGGCAAGACCCTGCCGGGCGTGGCGGCGCTGTCATGAAGGCCCGGCTCGCGCTGCTGTCGATCGCGCTGCTGGCGGTCGCGAACGGGGCGATGGCGGCGGAAGCCCTGCCGCGGCCCGGCGACCGGTTCGAAATCCGCGCCTTCGGCCTGCCCGAGCCTGGCGCCGGCACGGCGAGCAATTCGCCCAGGCGGATTCCGCTGGGCCCGGAGGTGGCGCCGGACGTGCCCGCCGGATTCCGCGTCAACCGCTTCGCCGAGGGACTGACCAATGCCCGATGGATGACCGTGGCCCCCGGCGGCGAGGTCTTTCTGGCCGAACCCGATGCCGGCCACGTGCTGCTGCTGATCGACCGGAACCGTGACGGGGTGGCCGAGGAGCGCCATGTGCTGACGGGTGGATTCGACCGGCCGCACGGGCTGGCGCTGCGCGGCGGCTGGCTCTATGTCGCCGATGTGCGCGGCATCTGGCGGCTGGAATGGAAGCCGGGGCAGACCGCCGCAAAGGTCGCGCCGGAAATGATCACCCCGCCGGGCGCCCTCGGGGGCACGAGCGGGCACTGGACGCGCAATATCGCGTTCTCGCCCGATGGCACGGCGCTGTTCGCGGCCATCGGCAGCGCCGCCAACATCGCCGAGGAAAAGGCCCCGCGCGCGACGGTCATGCGCTTCGACATGGAGGCCGAGACCGGCTTCGCCATCGGCGGGCGGGTATACGCCTCGGGCCTGCGCAATCCGGTGGGGATCGCCTTCCACCCGGATACCGGGGCGCTCTACGTGACGGTCAACGAGCGCGACGGAATGGGCGACGAACTGGTGCCCGATTACCTGACCGCGCTGAAGGACGACGGGTTCTACGGCTGGCCCTATGCCTATATCGGCGGCAACCCGCAGCCCGGCCTGGCGGAGATGCGGCCGAAGCTGGTGAAGGCCAGCATCGTGCCGGATCTGCTGTTCCGGTCGCATTCGGCGCCGCTGGGGCTGGTGTTTGCCGGCGGCCTGGATGTGCCGGAGGACTGGAAGGACGACGCCTTCGTCGCCCTGCACGGATCGTGGAATGCCAGCCAGCCGCGCGGCTACATGGTGGTGCGCGTGCCCTTCGCCGGAGGCCGGCCGCAAGGCGGGTACGAGGCCTTCGCCACCGGCTTCCGCAGCGGCACCTACCAGCGCCTGCTGGGCGACGCGGCGGAGATCTGGGGCCGTCCGGCCGGGCTGGCGGCGGCGGCCGATGGCAGCCTGTTGATCGCCGACGACGTGGCCAACGTCATCTGGCGAGTCAGCCGCGTCCGGTGAGACCATGAACGAGCCGGCCAATCCCCCGCGCGGCCCGGTGACCCGCGCCATCCCCGAGGGCGACGACCGCGAACGGCTGGTCTGCGCCGATTGCGGCTTCATCGATTACGAGAACCCGAAAATCGTCGTCGGCGCGGTGGCGGTGTGGGAGGATGGCCGCATCCTGATGTGCCGGCGCGCGATTCCGCCGCGCAAGGGCTTCTGGACGCTGCCCGCCGGCTATATGGAGCTGCATGAGACCGCCGCCGAGGGCGCCATGCGCGAGGCCCGGGAAGAGGCGTGCGCCGCCATCGAGATCGAGCGCGTGCTGGCCGTCTACAGCATCCCGCGGCTGAGCCAGGTGCAGATCATCTTCCGCGCGCGCCTGCTGTCGCCGGACATCGAATGCGGCCCGGAAAGCGCCGAGGTCGGCTTGTTCGAATGGAGCGGGATCCCGTGGCGCGACATCGCTTTTCCCTCGGTGCGCTGGGCGCTGGGGCATTTCGACGAGACCCGGGGGCCAGGCGATTTCGCCGCCCGCACCAACCCGCCGGGCGAGGCCGGAGAGTACTGACCCGCGCCGGCTTTCATCGTTTCCTGGTCATCGATTCCTGGTCATCGTTTTTTGATCGTCGTTTTTCTGGAGAACCCGCCGCGATGCTGCAGCTTGCCTCGATCTTCCTGATGGTCTTTCTGGCCGAACTCGGCGACAAGACGCAGCTTGCCACGCTGCTGTTCGCCAGCGAACGGACGCACCACCCCTTCCTGATCTTCCTGGCCGCCGCCGGCGCCCTGGTGCTGTCCACCGCGCTGGCCGTGCTGCTGGGCAGCTATGGGGCGCGCTACCTGGGGATGCTGCCGCTGAAGCTGATCGCCGGCATCGGCTTCATCGCCATCGGAAGCTGGTCGGTGCTGGAGCATTTCCGGGGCGCCTGAGCCCGGCGGGCGAGGTCAGGATTCGGGCGTCTCGTCGGGACTCTGGTGGCGCAGCAGCAACGGGACTTGCGCGGCGGTGAAGGCCGGGATCAGGACAAACGTGCTGACAACCTTGTAGATCACCCAGAAATCGGTCGTCTGGCTGCGCCATACCGCCTCGTTCAGCGCCGCCAACACCACGAAGAACAGCCCGAACCGCGCGGTGAGCAGGGTCCAGCCGCGGTCGTCCAGCCGCCAGGCGCCGCCGAGCACGGGCTTGAGCAGGGGCCGGCGGAACGCCAGCCCGCCCAGCAGGACCGCGGCAAACAGCAGATAGACGATGGTCGGCTTCGCCTTGACGAAGGTCTCGTCGTGCAGCCACAGGGTCAGCCCACCGAACACCATCAGCACCGCGCCCGAAATCAGCGGCACCTTGGGCAGGCGCCGCTCGACCACCCAGGCGACCGCCAGCGCCAGCACCGTCGCCGCCATGATCGCCGCCGTCGCCGGAAACAGCCCGGCCAGCCAGTAGGTCAGGAAAAACACGGCCAGCGGGCCGTATTCGATGGCGGCATGCAGCGGCGATTTCATCCGGGTCGGATCCTTGGCTGGTGGCGGCGGTCTCTGGTAGCAGGTTCCGGGGCGCGGGTGAACCCCCGGGGCGGTTCAGCCGCCGGCGGGCAGGTTCAGGATGACGGCGCCAACGGCAACCAGCGCCGCGGCCAGGATGCGCGCCCGGCCGAATTTCTCGCCGAACAGCACGGCGCCGATCAGGGCGGCGAAGACCACCGAGGTCTCGCGCAGCGCCGCGATCGCCGCCAGCGTGCCCTGGCTGTAGGCCCACAGCACCATGCCATAGGCCAGCCCGCAGATGACCCCGGCGAACAGGGCGCGGCCGGCCTGCGGCCTCGCGGCCCTCAAGGCGCCCGCAAGGCCCCGCCGCCACAGGGCCATCGCGCAGATCGGCAAGGCCGACAGCACCAGCAGCCAGGCGATGAAACCGTAGGGCTCGGGGCCGCTGCGCACCCCCATGGCGTCGATCAGGGTATAGCTGGCGATCGATGCGCCCACCGCCAGCGCATAGGGCAGGGCGCGGCGATCGGCGCCGCCTTGCGCCGTCAGTGCCAGGCTGAAGATACCCAGCGAGATCAGCGCCACCCCGGCATAGCGGAATCCCGGCATGGTTTCGCCCAGGACCAGCGCGCCGAAGCCGGCAACCAGCAGCGGCCCGCTGCCGCGGGCGATGGGATAGACATGGCTGAAATCGCCGACCCGGTAGGCCTCGACCAGGATGGTGAAATACAGTCCGTGGACGATCGTCCCGGCCGCGATCCAGCCCCAGGTCGCAAGGCCCGGAAACGGCAGCGCGACCGCGAAGGGCAGCGCGCAGAGCGCCGAGATGCCGACGATCCGCGCCTGC
>JAHELM010000287.1 GCA_024644185.1 Rhodospirillales bacterium
CAGGTCGCCGTTATGCGCCATGGCGATGCGGTAGCCGGGGAAGCTGAACGGATGGGTATTCTCGCTGGAGATCACCGAGGCCGTGCTGTAGCTGACGCCGCGCACATGCGCCAGGACGCAGCTGGCGCGAACCTTTTCGGAAAGCTGCTTCAAGTTGCGGTCGAAGATCGGCAGCGTCGGCGAGGCATAGGAATAGGGCAGGTCCGGCCGGTGCGACGTCGAATCCCAGGCCCGCATGCCGAATCCGGCAAGGTTCAGCATGTGCAGCATGGTGGGCATATAGGCCTGCTTCACCAGCGCGTTGTCGGGCCGATAGAGCAGGGTATCGAGCGGAACCGGCTCGCCCAGATACAAAAGGGCACGGCACATCGTCGCCTCGTCGAAAAAAAAGCCACGGGAGAAACGGCAATGCCGGCGATCCTACAGGCATTGCCCCCCGCCGGCCAAGGCCCGGCGGAACACCCCGTCGCGGACTCCACGGACCGAGCGGAACCGGTGAGGAAATTCAGGAACACACGGCCCGCCGCATCCGCGCGGGCGGATTGCCTCAGCTTATGCCGATGATCTCTTCGTCGGTCAGCGTGCCGGGGACGATGGTGACCGGCACCCGCAGCTTGGCGGCGCCCTTGCCGACCAGGTAGCTGATCAGCGGTCCCGGCCCGGACGATTCGGGACTGGCCGCCAGCACCAGGATGGAAATCGACGGTTCCTCGGCCAGCAGATTTTCCAGTTCTTCGTTACGCTTGCCCTCGCGCAGATAGACGATCGGGAAACTTCCGGCCCATTGCTGAACCTCGGCCGACAGCTTCTGCAGCAGGCTCTCCGCTTCTTCGCGGGCTTCCTCGCGCATCAGGTCGCCGACCGCCATCCAGTGCTGGAACTCGGCCGGCTCCTGAACGTAGAGCAGGGCCACCCGCCCGCCGGTCCGCAAGGCCCTGCGGCAGGCGAAATGCAATGCAACGCGCATTTCCTCGCTCTCGTCGATGACGACGAGGAAGATACGCTCCCGCGCGCTCTCGCCGGCGCTGCCGCCGGCCTGGGGGTCGTCTTGCATCCGCTATCCTTCCGGCGGTTCACGGCGACGGCGTATCATGCCATCGTCGGCACGCTTCCCGCAATCCGCCTTGGATCGATCGCCGGTCATCGGGCCAGAACCCGCAGCGCGGCCCGGTGCAACGCCGGATCGGCCGCGGCGATCACGCGCCCGTCCGAATCCAGTCCGAGGGGACGCCCCTGCCAGTCCGACATCACGCCGCCGGCGCCCTCGACGACCGGCACCAGCGCCATGAAGTCGTAGGGATCCAGATCGCCCTCGACGACCAGATCGACGAAACCCGAAGCCAGCATGCCGAACTGATAGCATTCGCCGCCGAAATGCACGAATTTCACCTGCCGGCGCAGCCGGTCATAGGCGGCGGCATCGTCGGCGTCGGTCTCGAACATGTAGGGCGAGGTGGTCCACAGCACCGCATCGCGCAGGCCCCCGCGGGTGGCCGCGCGGACCGGCTTGCCGCCCAGCGTGGTTGGCCGGCCGGCGGCGCCGATCCAGCGCTCGCCCGTTACCGGCTGGTCGATGATGCCGAGGATCGGCCGCCCGTCGCGCAGCAACGAAATCAGGGTGCCGAAAATCGGCACGCCGCTGAGGAAGGCCTTGGTGCCGTCGATCGGGTCCAGCACCCAGACATGTTCGGCCCCCGGCCGATCGCTGCCGTATTCCTCGCCGATCGTCCCGTGATCGGGAAATGCGGCGGCGATCAGGCCGCGCATCGCCGTCTCGGCGTCACGGTCGGCGACCGTCACCGGACTTTCGTCCGCCTTGTCGATGATACCGATGGGCTGGCGGAAATGCCGCAACACCACGTCGCGCGCGGCATCGGCCAGGCGCTCGCCCAGGGCGACGAAGGCGGCCGGGCAAGGTGTCGTCATGCGGGGAACCGCCGGGCCGATGGCTGCGCCGGACTCAGGGCAGTGGCTTCGGGTTGTCGCTGAGCGTCCGCAGATAGGCCAGAAGATCGGCGCGATCGCCATCCTTGGCGATTCCGGCGAAGCCCATCTTGGTGCCCTCGACATAGGCCTTGGGCGCGGTCAGGAAGCCGTTCAGCGACTCGTAATCCCAGGCGCCGCCATGCCCGGCCATCGCGGGGGAATAGCTGTAGCCCTCATGCTTGCCGACGTCGCGGCCGACCACATCCCACAGCGCCGGGCCGACCTTGTTCGGGCCGCCCTTGTCGAAGCTGTGGCAGGCGCTGCATTTGCGCGCGACCTTGGCGCCGGCATCGGCATCCGCCGCCGCCAGCAGCGTCGCCGGATCCGCGGGTGCCGGGGCGTCAGCGGCCTGTTCGGCCGGGGCTTCGGCGGCCTGTTCGGCCGGGGCTTCGGCGGCCTGTTCGGCCGGGACTTGTTCAGTCGGCGCCGCGTCCGCGGGGGCCGCCGGTTGTTCGGCGCCGGCGATCGGATAGGCGCGCTCGACCCCCGCTTCCTTCGAAGGGTACAGCAGGGATCCCAGCAGAATGGAACCGACGATGGCCCAGGCGGCAACCAGAACGGCGCCAAACAGCTTATTCAGCAGAAGCGGATCCTTGCTCATGACTATCCTGTCCTGTTGTACCTTCTCGCGGTCGCGTTGGCGGTATATTCTCTGGCCCGCCGGAAATCAACAGCAGTCGATGAAGATTTGTCCCACCGGCCGTGCCGTTCGACGCGGCCGCAATCCTGGAATGCGAGCGAAATGACCCTGCCGAGCCGTCCCATCATCGTCATCCCGGCGCGGCTTGCCGCCACGCGCCTGCCCAACAAGCCACTGGCCGACATCCATGGCGAGGCGATGATCGTGCATGTCTGGCGCCGCGCCATGGAGGCCGATATCGGCCCGGTGCTGGTGGCCGCCGCCGAGATCGAGGTCGTCGACGTCGTGCGCGCCGCCGGCGGCCGCGCCGTGCTGACCGATCCGGCGCTGCCGTCAGGTTCCGACCGGGTGGACCGGGCCCTGGCCGAGGCCGACCCCGATCGCCGTCACGATGCGGTGATCAACGTGCAGGGCGACCTGCCGACCATTGACCCCGCGGCGGTGCGCGCGGCGCTGGCGCCCCTGGCCGAGGCGGCGGTCGACATCGCCACCCTGGCGGCCGAAATCACCCGCGACGAGGAACGCACCAACCCCAACGTGGTCAAGGCGGTGGCTGGCTTCGCCCCCGGCGCGCGGGTGGCGCGGGCGTTGTATTTCACGCGCTGCACGGCGCCCTGGGGCGACGGGCCGCTGTATCATCACATCGGTCTCTATGCCTATCGCCGGGCGGCGCTGACGCGCTTCGTCTCGATGCCGCCGGGCGTGCTGGAGCGGCGCGAAAAGCTGGAGCAATTGCGGGCGCTTGAGGCCGGCATGCGGATCGACGTGGCGCTCGTTGACACGGTTCCGCTCGGCGTCGATACTCCGGCCGATCTTGACCGCGCCCGCGCCCTGCTGGCGCCCCGATGACGGAACGCCCCGCATGACCGACCGAACCAGTACCGGTGGCAAGACCACCGATCCCGACCGCATCATCGCCTTTCAGGGCCAGCCCGGGGCCTATTCCGACATGGCGTGCCGGGCGAAGTTTCCCGATCTGGTCACCATGCCCTGCCCCTCGTTCGAGGACGTGTTCACCGCGGTGCGCGAGGGCCATGCGGCGCGGGCGATGATTCCGATCGAGAATTCGGTGGCCGGCCGCGTCGCCGATATCCACCATTTGCTTCCCGAGTCCGGCCTGCACATCGTCGGCGAACATTTCCAGCGGGTGAACCACAAGCTGCTGGCGGTGAAGGGCGCAACCGTCGCCGGACTGAAGCGGGTGCTGAGCCACGAGCAGGCGCTGTCGCAATGCCGCCGGTATCTGCGCGCGCACGGGCTGAAGCCGCATGTCTATGCCGACACGGCGGGCGCCGCCCATTATGTCGCCGAACAGGGCGACCCGTCCCAGGCGGCGATCGCCTCGGCGCTGGCCGGGCAGATCTACGGGTTGGAGACCCTGGCCGACGATATCGAGGATGCGGCGCACAACACCACGCGGATGATCGTCATGATGCGCGACCCGGTCGACCCGCCCTCGGACGACGGGCCGGTCATCACCTCCTTCGTGTTCCAGGTGCGCAACGTGCCGGCGGCGCTGTACAAGGCGATGGGCGGCTTCGCCACCAACGGCGTCAACATGACCAAGCTGGAATCGTACATGGTCGGTGGCGATTTCAACGC
>JAHELM010000288.1 GCA_024644185.1 Rhodospirillales bacterium
GGCGTGATCGCCCTTGATCTTGTCGCCGCGGCCGATCCAGTCATAGGCAGCGCGGGCCGCCGCCTCGGTCACGCCGCGCAAGGCATAGACAAAGGAAGCGTCTGCCGTCCCGCCGCTTGTCGTGCCGGTATCTGCCTTGACTGCCACGCCCGGTCTCCTGCCTGCCGATACCGAACAGCGTGCCCCGAACACAAGGGCCTTGCGAACACACCGCAAGGTAGGCGCCGGCTATCTTGTGGGTTGGTCTTTCCCCACCCGTTCGGGCGGTCTTCCGCCGTCAGCGGTGCTTGCGCCCAAGATACTTCGCCACCGCCTGCGAGCGGTTGTCGACACCAAGCTTGCCATACAGGTTCTTCAGATGGAACTTGACCGTATTCAGCGAGATTTCGAATGCCGCGGCAAGCTGCTGGTTGGTCATGCCCTGCGACAGGGCGGCCAGGATTTCACGCTCCCGCTCGGTCAGCCCGGCCAGCGGATTGAGTTCGAGCAACCTGACATCGACATAGGGGAATGACATACCGCCGCGCGAAATATATATTACAGCCTCGATCAGGCGTTGTGGCGGGTCGCCCTTGTGGCAGAAGCCGGCGGCGCCCAGCGCCATCGCCTGGCGCGGCACGTCGGCATCCTGCGTGCCGGTGTAGATCACAATGCGTGGCGCGTCGGCCCGGCCGCGCAATGCCTGCAGCACGCCGGCGCCGCTCATATACGGCATTTCCCAGCCAATCACGCCGATATCGAAGGACAGCCGGTCGATTGCCGCGATGAACCGCTCGCCATCGGCCGCCACCGCGACCACGCGGAACCGGTCGTCGCCCTCGAACAGGGCGCGCAGACCCGCTTGCACGATCGGACTCTTGTCCGCGATCGCCACGTCGATAACCCGATCTTCGCTGCCGTCGCCCATTCCGCGCCCGCCAAGGATACCTCGCCTGGTCGCCATCGTGCCCGCGGCGGCGGCGCGATACAAGCGTCTGTCGCCCCGCCACGCCGGCCATGTCGTCGCCGGTGCGGCCGGGGTCGCTGGCAGGACGATAGCTCCGCGGATGGCGTGCATATTTCCCCCGGTGACCGGTTTGGGTCGCGGTGCTATCAATGTGTCACTGGGCCGATTCGCGGGAAATACGCGAACCGGCCCCCAGCGGGATCTTACGAACCAGCGGGATTTTGCGAAATTGAACCGATATTCCTGGTTTTCCGTCCTCAAGGAAGGCCTGACCGGCCACAAGGGCTGGCCGCGCGCCTGGCGTGACCCCGAGCCGAAGCCCGCCTACGACGCCATCGTCGTCGGCGGCGGCGGGCACGGGCTGTCCACTGCCTATTACCTGGCCCGCAATCACGGCATGCGCAATATCGCGGTGCTGGAGAAGGGCTATCTCGGCGGCGGCAATGTCGGGCGCAACACGACGATCGTGCGCTCCAACTACATGCTGCCCTACAGCACGCAGTTCTACGAATTCTCGCTGAAGCTCTGGGAAAACCTGTCCCACGAGTTGAACTACAACGTCATGTTCAGCCAGCGCGGCCAGATCGGCCTGTTCCATTCGCCGGCCGCGCGCGACGCGGCGGCGCGGCGCGCCAACACCATGCGCCTGAACGATATCGAGGCCGAGCTGCTGAGCCGCGAGCAGTTGATGACGATGATCCCGCATCTGGACTATTCGGCGAGCGCCCGCTTTCCGATCCTGGGCGGTATCCTGCAACGCCGCGCCGGCACCGCGCGCCACGATGCCGTGGCCTGGGGTTATGCCCGCGCCGCCGACCGGCTGGGCGTCGACCTGATCCAGAATTGCGAGGTCACCGGCATCCTGCGCCAGGGCAACCGGGTAACCGGCGTCGAGACCACGCGCGGCACGATCCTGGCCCCCAAGGTGGGGCTGGCCGTCGCCGGCAACACCACGCTTCTGACCGACATGGCGGGCCTGGGCCGGATGCCGATCGAGAGCCACAAGCTGCAGGCCTTCGTGTCGGAACCGCTGAAACCGCTGCTCGACTACGTCGTCGCCTTCGCCCTGCCCGGCGGGCATTTCTATATCAGCCAGTCCGACAAGGGCGGCCTCGTCTTCGGCGGCGATCTGGACATGTACAATTCCTATGCCCAGAAGGGTAATCTTCCGGTGGTCGAAGACGTCGCCGGCTGCGCCATGGCACTGATGCCCTGCCTCGGCCGGGTGCGGCTGCTGCGCCACTGGTCGGGCGTCATGGACATGTCGATGGACGGTTCGCACATCATTTCGAAGACGGCGGTCGAGGGACTCTATCTCAACACCGGCTGGTGTTACGGCGGCTTCAAGGCCACCCCGGCATCCGGCTGGTGCTTCGCTTCGACCATGGCGAAGGACGAGCCGCACGAACTGACCGCCGCCTTCTCGCTCGACCGCTTCGAGCGGGGCCTTGCCATCGACGAAAAGGGCCAGGGCCCGACGCCGAACCTGCACTGAGGACGCGACACGATGCTGCGCATACCTTGCCCCTTCTGCGGCCCACGCGACCACGCGGAGTTCACCTATCTGGGTGACGCCACGGTGACGTATCCGCCGATCGACTCCACCGACCAGCGCGCCTGGTACGAGGCGGTGTATCTGCGCGACAATCCGCGCGGCCCGCATAAGGAACTGTGGCAGCACGTCAATGGCTGCCGCATGTGGCTGGCGGTCGAACGCGATACCATGACCCATGAGATCAAATCGGCGACCGCCGCGCATCCTGGAACCCGGGCTGCCCTCGCCGCGGAGACCGCACGATGAGCCGCCAACCCCGTCGCCTGCCGAAAGGCGGATCGATCGACCGGACGGCCACCGTCGATTTCACCTTCGACGGCCGGGCCTATCAGGGCCATCCCGGCGACACCCTCGCCTCCGCCCTGATGGCCAACGGCGTGCGCGTGGTCGGCCGCGGCTTCAAGTATCACCGTCCGCGCGGCATCATGTCGGCTGGCGTCGAGGAGAGCGGTGCAATCGTCACCGTCGGCACCGGCGCCCGGCGCGAGCCGAACGCCAAGGCAACGGCGGTGGAACTGCATGACGGGCTTGCCGCCTTCGGCCAGAACGCCTGGCCCTCCGTGCGGTTTGACGTCGGTGCCGTGAACAGCCTGTTCGGCCGGTTCTTCTCGGCCGGATTCTACTACAAGACCTTCATGGGTCCGGGCCGTGGCACCTGGGCGTGGATGCTTTACGAAAAGATCATCCGCCACGCCGCCGGCATGGGTGCCGCGTCGCGCGAGGCCGACCCCGATTCCTATGAGATGGCGCACGCCTATTGCGACGTTCTCGTGGTCGGCTCCGGCCCGGCCGGGCTGGAGGCGGCGCGCGTCGCCGCCGAGGCCGGGCTGGATGTGATCCTGGCCGAGCAGGATTTTGCCCTGGGCGGCAGACTGCTGGCGGAGCGCGAGGCGATCGAGGACACCGCGCCGGCCGACTGGCTGGCCGGGCGAATGGCCGCGTTGTCCGCCGCCGGCGTCCGCATCATGCCGCGCACCACCGTATTCGGGCTATACGATGGCGGCGTCGCCGGCATGGTCGAGCGCGTGACCGACCATCTTGCCCGGCCGTCGCACCACCAGCCGCGCCAACGCTTCTGGATCGTCCGCGCTGGACGCATCGTCACCGCCACCGGCGCCATCGAGCGCGGCATCGCCTTCGGCAACAACGACCGGCCGGGCGTCATGCAGGCCAGTGCGGCCGGCGCCTATGTCAACCGGTTCGGCGTCGCCGCCGGAAGCAAGGTGGTGGTCGCCACCAATAACGACAGCGGCTATCGCGCCGCCCTGGACATGGCCGCCGCCGGCATTCGCGTCGCCGCGGTGCTGGATGTGCGCGAACAGATCCCCGAGGAACTTTCCACGGCGCTGAAGCACGCGCATGTCGAAGTACTGCGCAACAGCGTGCCGGTCGAGGCCAAGGGGCGCATGGGAGTCTCCGGCCTTGAGATCGGTCGCCGCACAGGCGCCAGGATCATGTCCGACCGCGCCATCGACTGCGACCTGATCGCAGTTTCGGGCGGCTGGTCGCCGGTGGTCAACCTGCTGTCCCATCGCGGCGTCAAGCCGGTCTACGATCAGAAACTGGCGGCCTTCCTTCCGGGCGTCATCCCGGCCGGCGAGCCGCTGCATGTGGCGGGCGCGGCCGCCGGCATCTGGATGGGCGACGGCTGCGCCCGGTCCGGCCGGGCCGCCGGTGCCGCCGCCGCGCACGCCCTCGGCAAGACCGCGCCGAC
>JAHELM010000289.1 GCA_024644185.1 Rhodospirillales bacterium
GCACGTAGCGGACGCCACGGGTGAACAGCCACGTCCCGAAGCCCATCGAGCCTGCACCGACGATCAGCAGCAGCGCCATGTCGGGCATTGCGACGGAAACCGGATTGCCGAGGCTGGCCGAGACCAGCCCGACCGCCAGCCCGCCGACAACGGTGGTCGGAACCATGTCGACATAGCTGTCGTCGATCTTTGGCGCCGCGCGCAGGGCTACCACGTTGATGGCGTAGAATGCAGCGGTGGCCAGCGCGAACAGGTCGCCCGACAGCCGGCCGCCGCCAAGCGAGTCGGATACCATCAGCGAGACGCCGGCAAAGGCGCCGATGCAGGCGATCAGGGTGCGCCGGCTGATTCGTTCGCCGAGCACGACGCGAGCCAGAACCGCGGCGATCAGCGGGATGGTGGCCAGCAGCACCACCGTGTTCGCCACCGCCGTGCGGTTCAGCGAGAAAATGAAGCAGACATAGGCCAGAGCCAGAGCAGTGGAGGCGATGGCCCCGGGCCATCCGGTCGCGCCGATGGCGACGATCATGTTGCGCCCGTGGGTAACGGCCAGCCATCCACCGATCGAAACGCTCATCGCCAGGCTGGTCCAGAACAGGGTCTGCCAGTCGTCCGAATGGACGAGGCGGATCAGCAACCCCTCGGTGGCCCAGCAGACGGAGGCCGCCATGATCATCAGCGATCCACGGCCGCGATTGGTCATTGTACGGCCTCGGGCGCCAGATCGTAGGTGACCCACATGGTGCGTGTCGCGACCCGGTCATAGGCGGTCCGCGCCCGGTAGTTGTTGTCGGCGGTGATCCAGCGCACCACGCCGCAGCCGCGCCGGACCGCCTCGGCCGCCACCGCCTCGATCAGCATGGTGCCGATATTGCCGCCGCGCGCCGCCGGATCGACGAACAGGTCGTCCAGGAACAGGCCAACGCCGCCGGCCAGCGGGCGGGCGAATTCGCGGTAATGGGTCAGGCCGACAATGGCGGCGGTCTCGTCGCGGGCGACGAAGCCCTCGACCTCATGCGCCGGGTCGTGCAGCCAGCTCCAGACCAGATCCAGCCGGTCGTCGGGCATCGGTACGCGATAGAATTCCGCGTATCCCTTGTAAAGGCGACGCCAAGCCTCGCGGTCGGCCGGGCTCTCGGCGCGCGGCCTGTCGATGGTGAGCATCAGGAAATCCTCGTTGGTGCAACTTTGGGGCCGGCAGCATATTCTGGTCTGGCTATCCGGCTGGCAAGAGACTTCGCGGAAGGATCTCCTCATGTCCATGACGCAGCGCAGCCTGCCCGCCCTCGGGCCGCAAGGCTTTCACCGTATCGCTTATACCGAGTGGGGGTCGACGGCCGGACGGCGACCCCTGGTCTGCGTGCACGGAATGACGCGGAACGGCCGCGATTTCGATTCGCTGGCCGCGGCGTTGTCGGACCGCTGGCGGGTCATCTGCCCGGACATCGTCGGGCGCGGCCGGTCGGAATGGCTGGCCGATCCCCAGGGCTATGGCTATGCGCAATACGTCTCCGACATGGCGGCGCTGATCGCGCGGCTGGATACCGAACAGGTGGACTGGGTCGGCACCTCGATGGGCGGGGTGATTGGCATGGTGCTGGCGTCGCGGCCGAACTCGCCGATCCGGCGGCTGGTTATCAACGATATCGGCCCGTTCATTCCCGGCAAGTTCCTGGGCCGGCTGCGCCAGTATGTCGGCAAGGTGGCGCGCCTGCCCGACATGGCCGCGGTGGAAGTTTACCTGCGGCAGGTGCATGCCCCCTTCGGGCCGTTGACCGGCGAACAGTGGCGGCATCTGGCGACGCACAGCGCCCGGCCTTTGGCGGGCGGCGGGTTCGGCCTGGCCTATGACCCCGGAATCGCTGAGGCGGCCTTCACCAAGGCCAAACCGGACGATGTGGAGATGTGGGACATCTGGGACCGGATAACCTGCCCGGTTCTGGTGCTGCGCGGCGCCAGATCCGATCTGCTGCTGCCCGATACGGTGGACCGGATGAAAAGCCGCGGACCGAAGGCGGAGGCCCTGGAAATTCCCGGTTGCGGCCATGCCCCCGCATTGATGGCAGCCGATCAGATTGCCCTTGTCCGTGCCTGGCTGGACCGGTGACGGAATTGACCGATCCACCGATCTTCGAACCCTTCGTCGCCCGTCCGCCCTGGTGGGGCGGCGATTTGCAGACCATCCGCAACTGGCTCGTCGCGGGGGTCGGGCTGGCGCCGGAAGACCCGCCGGCGGAAATCGTGCCCCTGCCGGCGGGCGATGGCAGCGGCGACCGCATGATCGGGTTGCTCAGCCGACCGGAAACCGAAACGCGACCGCTGGTGGTTCTGGTGCACGGGCTGGCCGGCAGCGCGAGTTCGCTCTACATGCGGATGTCGGCGCGGCATCTGCTCGATTGCGGATACCCGGTGCTGCGGCTCAATCTGCGGGGCGCCGGGGTTTCCGCCATGTCCTGCACGTGCCGGTACAATGCCGGGCAGAGCGGCGATATCGCCGATGCGCTGGGCCGGCTCGAACCGTTATTGCTGGCGCGCGGGGCGTTCATCGTCGGTTTTTCCCTGGGCGGAAACATCCTGCTGAAGTTCCTGGCGGAGCAGGCCGGGCAGTTCCCGATCCTGGCGGCCGCCTCGGTTTCGGCGCCGATCGATCTGGCCGCGTCGGCGCGCCGCATCATGGCGCCGCGCAACTGGCTCTATCACAAATGGCTGCTGGCCGAGACCAAGCGGGCCTGGGCCGGCGCCGTGCTGACCGAGGCGCAGCGACGCGGCCATGCCGAAGCCCGCTCGATGTACGAATTCGACGACCGCGTGGTCGGCCCCTGCGCCGGGTTCAGCGGCGCCGACGAATACTACGCACGCTGCATGGGGTTGCGTTTTTTCGACCGGATAAAGGTACCGACGCTGGTTATCCATGCGATCGACGACCCGTGGATCCCCGCATCGATTCTCGAAGGCGTGGTCTGGTCGGACATGCCGAAACTGACGCCGCTGATCGCCGGGGGCGGCGGGCATGTCGGCTTCCATGCGCGCGGCGGCGCGCTGCCCTGGCACGACCGCCGTATCGCGGAGTACTTCGCGGCGGCTACGGCGTGACGATATTGACGCCCACCGTTTCCCCTTCCTTCTTGAGCTCCACGCCAGTCGTGCGGTCGAAGACGATGCGGACCCCGTGGACCGTCAGTTCCCCGCCGGCGGCGCGGATCGCGATATCGTAGACGCCCTGCGGCACCGCGATGCGTTCGCCGTCGATCAGGCCTTTCGCGATGACCGTGCCGGCGGCATCCAGAACGTCGAAGGGCGTCGCCAGCGCCTGCTTCAGCGCCTCCTTCAGGCCCTCGCGGTTCTGCGCGTCGAAGAAGTTTCCGCCGCCGGCCGAGGCGGCATCGCGCATGTCCGCCTTGACCGCCTCGTCGCCGAGGGCGAAGCCCACGACGTTGAACCGGAGATTGACGCCCTGCTGGCGAAGACCGGCCACGACCTCCTTCAACTGCCCGCCGCATTCCTCCTCGCCATCGGTGACCAGGACAACCACTTTCTCGCCGTCGCCATCGCCGAAATCCTTTGCCGCCTGCGCAACCGAATAGGCGAGGGGCGTCGTCCCCAGGGCCTTGATCCCATTGATCTGTTTCAGCAGGTTCGCTTTGTCGGTCTTGCCGAAGGGAACCAGGAGCTGGCTGTCCTCGCAATCGCCCTTTTGCCCTTCGCGAATCCGGTGGCCATAGACGCGAAGCGCGATCCCGGCATCGTCGGGCAGGTCCTTGACGAGTTCGGCCAGAACGTCGCGCGCCAGGTCTATCTTCAGCTTTCCATCTATGCGTTTTTTGGTCTCTCGCATCGATCCGGAGGCATCGAGAATAAGCTCGATGCGCGGCGACGACATCTTGGCGATCCGTTCGCCGGTTGACCGTACCGTAAGCTGCCCGAGGCCGGGCGCCACGCTCGGCTTGATATAATAGACCGACTTGCGGTGCAGCTCGTCCGAGATCGTCCGGTAGAATGCACCCAGCTCCGCGCTTGTGCTGGCGAACAGGAAACGGCCGTTGTTGGCCCTGGCCACGCTGGAGAGAATCCGGTCGCCGGCGATGCCGATTCCCGGCATGTAATCCTTCATCGCATAGCTCAGGCCGATCGTGTAGACGCGGATTTTCTTGTCGTCGAGCATCTGCCAGAAGGCGGGGTGATCGATCTTGCTGGCGGTATCGCCGCCGTCG
>JAHELM010000290.1:0-3241 GCA_024644185.1 Rhodospirillales bacterium
CCGAGAATTCCGGTGGCCGAGACCAGCCCCAGCAGCGCCCAGCCCTGCGCGCTGGGCGCCGTCCACAGCGGCATCCCGATGGCGGTGGAGGCAACCAGCCCGACCAGCGCCATGTAGATCGTGCTGGTCTCGAAACTGTCGCGAAAACTGGCGAGCCGCGTGGTCAGCCCATAGAGCGCCCAGGCCGTCGCCGCCACCAGCGCGATCACCCCGGCGGGCTGGAACACGGCAAGGCCCGGCCGGATGATGACCAGCGCGCCGAGAAATCCGATCGCCACACCCGCCCAGCGCCGCCAGCCCACCCGTTCGCCCAGCACCGGCACCGCCAGCGCGGTGCCGATCAGCGGCGCGGTGGCGAACAGCGCATGCATTTCGGCCAGCCCCAGCCAGCGCACCGCGAAGGCAAAAATCGTCATCTCGCCGACCATCAGCAGCGAGCGGAATACCTGCAGCGCCGGCCGCTGCGACCGCAGCGCCCGGACGACCCCGCCATGCCGGGCAACATAGACCAGCGCGAAGGCGGCAAAGGCCCAGTAGCGCACCATCACCACCTGGGCCGCCGGCAGGTGGCGCACCAGAATCTTGGTGGCGCCATCCTGCCACGACATCATGAACAGGGCGAACAGCACCAGGCCGATGCCTAGCCGGGCCTGGCGGGCGGCGGTGTCGGCGGGGCTTGCGGGGACGGACGGGCTCAAGGGCTGGGGTCTCGCGAACGAAGAACGGCGGACGCCGTTATACAGCGTCCGCCATGGTCCGTCGCGGCTTATCGCCCGTGTTGCGGCTCAACCCTTCCAGAGACCCTCGCGGACCAGATCGTCCAGCGTCTTCTCGATGCCTTTGCGCATGATGCCGACCAGGTCGTCGATCTGCGCGCGGGTGATGACGAAGGGCGGCGAGACCACGAACATGTGATAGAGCGGGCGGATCAGCAGCCCCATGGCCTGGCAGTGCTTGTCGATGCGCGAGCCGATCTCGTATTCCAGCGTCATCGGTTCCTTGGTCTCGCGGTTGCCGACGCATTCGACGCAGGCCATCAGCCCCTCGCCCCGCACTTCGCCGACGATCGGGATGTCTTCCAGTTCGCGCAGCCTGGCCTGAAAATACGGGCCGATCCCGCGCACATGCTCGAGCAGGTTTTCGTTCTCGATGATCTCGATCGTCTTCAGCGCCGCGGCGGTACAGACCGGGTGGCCGGAATAGGTGTAGCCATTGGCGAACATGCCCTTCTCGGCCGCGTCGGAGCCCAGCATCTTCACCAGCCGGTCGGAAATGAACAGGGCGCCGAGCGGCAGATAGCCCGAGGTGATGCCCTTGGCCGTGGTGATCATGTCGGGCACCACATCGAAGACGTCTTCCGACGCAAACCAGTGACCGAGCCGGCCGAACGCCGTCACCACCTCGTCCGAAATGTACAGCACGTCGTATTTGCGGCAGACCTCCAGGCAGCGGCGGTGATAGCCCTTGGGCGGAACGATGACGCCGCCCGAGGCCAGGATCGGTTCGGCGATGAAGGCCGCCACCTTGTCCGGCCCCAGCTCCAGGATCTTGTTCTCGAGATCGGCCACCTTCTCGTCGCAGAATTCCTCGACGGTCATGCCATCCGGCCGGCGATAGGGATTCGGCGAGGGCAGGATGTGGATGAAGCCGCGCTCGAAATCCAGGTTGGTCTTGTCGCGCTGCTTGCCGGAAACCGAGGCCGACAGGTACGTGCTGCCGTGATAGGCGTCCTGCCGCGAGATGATGTGTTTCTTTTCGCGCCGGCCGAGGCAGTTGTTCAGATACATGGTGAACCGCAGCGCCGAATCGACCGCCGTCGAACCGCCGGTGGTGAAGAACACATGCTTCAGGTCGCCGGGCGCCAGTTCCGCCAGCTTCTCGGCAAGTTCCGACGCCGGCACGTTGCTGAGGCTCCACGGGCTGTAATAGGGCATGGTGATCGCCTGCTCGGCGATCGCCTGCGCCATGTCCTGGCGGCCATGCCCGAGATTGACGCACCACATGCCGGCCGGCCCGTCGATCATCCGCTTGCCGTCGCTGTCGTAGAGATAGATGCCCTCGGACCGCGCGATCACGGTCCGCTTGGTTTTAGCCAGGGTCTTGAAATCTTCCCACGGGTGGACCCAGTGATGGTCCTGCTCCCGCAGACGCTCGGTATCGAGCTTGATATTGGAGTGCATAAAACGGTCTTTCATTCTGTTTCGCCGCTCAGAAATCCAGGGCGGGCGTGGCCCGGCGCCGCGGCGGATCGAAGAACGGGCGCGGCACGATGCGGCACGGTGCCTCGATCTTTTTCCACTGCAACTCGCGGTTCAGGTAAATCTCGGCCCACAAGCCCTCTCCCGTGTCGGCCCATCGCGCTTCGATGACCGCCAGCGCTATGTTGCGCTTGGCGGTCGGCGACCACATGGCCGACGTCACCGCCCCGACCTGCCGGGACTTCCCGCGATAGATCAGGGCGTCACGCGCCGGCTTGTTGCCGGCAACGTCGAGACCGACCAGCCGCCAGCGCGGCCCGGTCTCCTTTTCGCGCAGCAGGGCGCGGCGGCCGATGAAATGCCCCTTCCTGAAATCGACCAGCCAGTCGAGCCCCAGTTCGAAGGGGGACCGCTGGCGGTCCGGCCGCACGGCGAAATCCGCCGCGACGAAATCCGTATTGGTCTGGATGAAGCCGGCCTCGATGCGCGCCATGTTCAGCGCCTGCGAACCGACCGGGACCACCCTGTAGTCCGGGTTTGCCGACATCAGCCGGTCCCACAGCACCAGGGCCAGCGCGGGGTCGACCCACAGCTCGTATCCCAGATCGCCGGTGAACCCGGTGCGCGATACCGTCAACTCGCCGCCCTCGAAGGGGAAACGGGCGATGCCGAAGGGTTTCAGGTCGGCGATGCCGTCCAGCCCGATCCGCCGCAGCACCGCGCAGGACAGCGGTCCCTGCAAGGCGAGCCCGGCGACCGCCTCGGTCACGTCCTCGACCGTCACGTCGAAGCCGATCGCCGAATCCTCCAGCCAGCACTGCTGGTGTTCCTGCGCGCACAGGCGGAACTCGTTCTCGCCGAGGCGGAACACGGTGCCGTCGTCGATCACCTTGCCGGCATCGTTGCACCACACCGCGTAGGCGACGCGGCCGGCGCCCAGCTTGCCGATGTCGCGGGTCAGCAGCCTGTTCATGAAGGCCACCGCGCCCGCCCCGGCGATGCGGTACTTGCGCATCGGCGAAATGTCGTAGAGCGTCGCCGCG
>JAHELM010000290.1:3251-4185 GCA_024644185.1 Rhodospirillales bacterium
ATTGACCGTGGTGTAGCCGCCCCAGCGCAGCCAGTCGTTGGCGATGGCCAGCGGTGCCGTCCGCGCGTGGAACGGCGTGGTCTGCAAGGGCTGGCGATAGATGCCGGTTACCAGGGCGGTCATGCCGATTTCTCCTTCGCAAGGATGCGGCCGGCGGCATTCATGCCCGCCGCGCCCATGACGCCGCCACCCGGATGAGCCCCGGCGCCGCACAGATACAGGCCCGGAACCGGCGTCTCGTACTGGGCGAAGCCCTGCACCGGACGCAGCATGAACATCCGGTCGACCGCCAGATCGCCATGGTGCCAATGGCCGCCGGCAATACCGAAATCGCGCTCGATATCGACGGGCGTCAGCACCTGGCGGCCGACGATGCGCGACGACAGGCCCGGCGCATGCGCCTCGATGGTCCGCACGACCAGATCGCCGAAGGCGTCGCGCGCCGCGTCCCAGCCTCCCTTCAGGTTGGCGGGAGCGTATTGTACCACGGCCGACAGCACATGCCCGCCCGCCGGCGCCAGTCCGGGATCGTGGATCGTCGGGATGGTGATCTCGACCGCCGGCTGGGCGGAATATTCGCCGTATTTCGAATGGTCGAAGGCACGCTCGATATACGCCATGTCCGGGGCGATGACGATCCGCCCGCCCAGCGCGGTCTTGTCGAGGCCGGTGAAGTCCGGCAACCCGTCCAGGGCCAGATTGACCTTGGCCGCCAGCCCGTTCGACCGGATGCCGCGGATGCGGCGGATGAATCCGGTATCGATATGCGCGGCATCGACCAGATTCAGGAAGGTCGTGCGCGGATCGGCGCCGGAGACCACCGCCCCGGCCGCGATCGTCTCGCCGGAGACGAGTTCCACGCCGCTCGCCCGGTCGTCCTCGATCAGGATGCGGCGCACCCGCGCCCCGGTGCGGATGGTCACACCCGCCGCCG
>JAHELM010000291.1 GCA_024644185.1 Rhodospirillales bacterium
TTCCAGATGCAGGCCAACCGCCACGTCCATGTCGGCGGGGAAGTTTTCGCGCGGGACCACCTGCACGCCCTCGGGCTGGTGCGCGCCATAGGCCTCGGTCGCGATCGCGGTGACGGTCTTGCGCTCACCCACCGCCATGCCGGCGATCTCGCGCTCCAGCCCGGGGATGATCTGCCCGGCGCCGAGGGTGAATTCCAGCGGGTCGCGGCCGTTCGACGAATCGAACTCGCTGCCGTCGGTCAGTCTGCCGGTGTAATGGATGCGGACGGTATCGCCCGGTTTGGCCATGGTCATCGATAAGCTCTCCGCAGTTTCGGGAACGCCACGAATTTAAGCGGCCGAACCCGGGGAGCAGCCGATGGAAACGCGGCAATCGTCGTTTGCCTGATCCAGTCTAGCATCCCGAGCTCGCCCGGGCTACCGTCGGGGACGATTTGATCGGGATCAACGACGCGGATACCATTTCGCGGGACCATCGCACGGGAAAACCGGGGAGCTGGATCCATGACGCAAGACCGAACGCCGCCGACCCTCTCCGCCGACAGCCGACGCGCATTCGGCCGCCGGCGTATGCTGTACGGGCTGGGACTGGCCCTCGGCGTCGCGGGAAGGGCCTGGGCATTCGGCCCGATCGATCTGGCCCCCGCTTCGCCGGACATCGTCACGGTGTACCGGCCGCGAAGCTGCGGCTGCTGCCTGGGCTGGGTCGAGCATCTGCGCGCCAGCGGGTTCACCGTCACGGTGACGAATATCGACGACCTCGACCCGATCGAACGGGCGGCCGGTGTTCCCTATGACCTGGCGTCCTGCCACATCGCCCTGGTCGGCGGCTATGTCGTGGAAGGCCATGTTCCGGCCGCAAGCCTGCGCCGGCTGCTTGCCGAACGCCCGGATATTCTGGGCCTTGCCGTGGCCGGCATGCCCGATTCCGCGCCGGGGATGGAAATCGATTCCCGCGAACCCTTCGACGTCATCGCCTTCGATGCCGCCGGCGCGACAAGCGTTTACGACCGGTATTGACCCGGCCTCGTCCGCTGCGCCGGCCCGGGGCGCGGCGCGCGGATATTCATTCTTCGTTTACGAAAATCTTGTTATAAATGCCTGATTCGTCAGCGGTTCACGGTCAGAGAACTTAGTCAATGAGCTCCAACGTCACCAAACTGCCGCGCCTGCGGTTGCACGCTCCCGTCGCGGATGCCGCGGCGGTTCGCGAAATCGCCGAACAGGCGGCACGCCGCCGCCGCGGCACGCTGCTGATCGCCGCCGGGGTCAGTATTGCCTGGCTGGTGCTGTGCATCTCCTATATCGCCAGCCGGGGCGAGCCGCTGGCGACGCTGGCATTGCCGCAATTCGGCATGGTGGTGACCGGCGTGGCGACGCCGCTGGCGGCGTTCTGGCTGGTGTTGCTGTATCTGCGCCGTTCGGCGGAACTGCGCGAACATTCGGAAATGCTGCGCCGGCAGCTCGAACTGCTGACCTACCCGGCGGAGGATGCCGAGGGCCGGGTCCGCGCCGTTACCGAGGCGCTGCGGGCCCAGGCGGAGGATCTGAGCCGCATCAGCGACACCGCGGCGATCCAGATGGAACAATTGACCAAGACGCTGAAGGGCCGCACCGAGGCGCTGGGCGAGGTTTCGCATCAGGCGGTCGACCAGGCGCAGTCGCTGGGCGCAACGCTCGACCGGCATACGGGCGTGCTGACCGACCTGACCAATCGGTTCTTTGCCCAGGAGGTGATCCTGCGCGAGGCGGTGGAGCGGCAGAGCCGGGAACTGACCGAGGCCACGCGCGACGCGCTGGCTCATTCCGACGAGATCCGTTCGGCTCTGCGCTTGCAGATTTCCGAGATGATGAACGCGTCCGAGAGCGCCACCCGCCAGGCCGAGACGATCGGCGGATTGTTCCGCGACTATACCGGCGAAATGGGTGAGGCCGCTTCGGCGGCGAAACAGAACGCGGTCGCCATCGAGCGCAGTCTGGTCGAGGCCGCCGAGCATCTGCACGAGGTTTCCGCGCGCACCGCCGAAAAGGCGGGATCGGTGGTCGACAACCTGGGCATTCGCGGCCGCGATTTCGCCGACGGGCTGGAGGCCGCGGTCGATACCCAGATCGCGGCGCTGGGCCGCCAGCAGACGGCGCTGGATGAATTCCTTTCGACGGCGATCGGCCAGGTGGGCGCGGTCGGCACCGCCTTCGACGAACAGGCGGCCGGCGTCGCCGCGCGGCTCGACGCGGCCCTGGCGCAGCGGGCGGCCGAACTCGACGGCGTGGTCCGGCGCAGCGGCGAACAGGTACGGGAACTGGCTTCCGTCATGCGTGGCCAGATCGAGGATCTGGCCGAGGCCGGCAAGCAGAGCTTCTCCCAGGTCACGGTGCTCAACGATGCCCTGCGCGGCCAGACCGCCGGGTTGGGGCGCACCGCCGAACATCTCGGCACCCAGGCGATCCGCATCGAGGATGCGGTCGGCCGCCAGGCGCAGCGCCTGTCCGCGGTCTCCGAGGAAACGGCGCGGAAGCTGGCCACGGCATCGGACGAGACGGCGCGCCAGGTCACCGTGCTGAACCATTTGCTGCGCGGCCAGACGCAGGAATTGCTGACCGCCTCGCAGATCACCACCGAGCGCGCCGAGAGTGTGCGCGATGCGCTGGGGCGCCAGGCCCGCGAGCTGAGCATCGCGGCCGAGCGCGCGGCGACGCAGACAGCGGAATTCGAGGCGCTTCTGGCCGCCCGCATGACCGAATTGCGCGACACCATGCGCGATGGCACCGAGGGCTTTGGCGCCGCGGTCGACCCGGCGCTGCAACAGGTCCAGTCGATGACCGAGGTCCTGCGCCAGCAGTCGCGGCAATTGCACGATGCCTCGGATGCGGCCAGCACCCAGGCGCAGACCATCGCCACCCTGATCCAGCGCGAAACCGCCGGATTGCAGGCGGTCACCGACAAGTCCCTGGCCGAGGGACGGCAGATGCGCGAAGCGATGCGCGCCAATACCGCCGAAATGACGGAAACGACCCGGCAGGCCGCCGAGGAAGCGGCGCGGATCCGCGAGGCCATGCGCGAGACGATCCGCGAGAGCGGCGAGGAAATGGTGCGCAGCACCGAACGCGCCGCCGCCGACGCCGCCCGCATTCGCGATACGCTGCGCGACGAAAGCCGCGATCTTGCCCGTCTCGCCGACCTGATCGGCCAGCGCGCGCATACCGTTGCCACCCTGGTCGGCACCCATACCCAGGCGCTGGCCTCCGCCGCCGACCAGAGCGAACAGCGCGTTGCCGATGTCGGCCGCGGGCTGCAGGCCCTGGTGCAGGATCTCAGTGTCGCCGCCGACCGCGTCGGCGCGCGCATCGCCGAGGCCGGGCGTGGATTCGCCTCGCAGTCGACGTCGCTGAACGATTCGGCGCGCATCGCCCTGGGTCTGATCGAGGATGTCGGCGAGCGGTTCCGCAAGCAGACGGAAATTCTGGCCGACCGGTCGCGCCAGGCCAGCGGCCATATCGACGCCACCGGCGCCGTCGTCCGCCAGCATGCCGAGGAACTGGCGCGCGCCGTCATGGGCGCCGCCGACGGGCTGCGCAGCATCGGCGACGCCATGGCCGGGCAGGGCGGCGCCGTCGCCGAATCCGCCGACCAGGCCGCCGCCCGCATCGCCGCCCTGTCGGAACAGTTCCGTGCCCAGTCGCAGGCCTTCGACAGCGCCATCGAGTCCGCCGGCCGGCAGCGCGAGATGCTGGAGGCGGTGGCGGGACGCGCCGTCGATCAGGTGGCCGAAATCGGCGAGAACATCCAGCAGCACAGCGGTGCCCTGCTGCGCACGCTGGAAGAGGCGATGACCCGCGCCGAGCGTGCCGGCGGCGCCTTCGATGCCCAGGCCGACAGGATGATCCACGCCGCCGACCGCGCCGAGGAACGCGCCGGCGAGTTCAAGAAACAGGAGCAGGGTCTGCGGCGCGACCTGTTCCTGAAGACCGCGCGCTTTGTCATCGAGGATCTGAACTCGACCGCGATCGACCTGACGCGGGCGCTCCAGAACGAGGTGCCGGAGGTCGACTGGAAGCGCTATGTCGGCGGTGACCGGAGCGTTTTCACCCGCTCGCTGCTGCGCAATCGGAACTCCAGCGCCAGCATCGCCCGGGTCGGCGAGAAGCTGAAGCGCAACGAGGAAATGCGCCGCTACGTCACGC
>JAHELM010000292.1 GCA_024644185.1 Rhodospirillales bacterium
CCCTGAAGAAGTAGACTTTCCGCCGTCCGCCGGAGTTGCGAGGACGAATACGCGGATGGCGCTCGACAGATTGCCGGTGCGTGCCCGGTCGATTTCGGTGATCAGCGCCGCGATACTGAGGCCCCGCGCCGCCGCGATATCGCCCAAGGCGCGCCAGAAGGCATCCTCCAGGGAAACGCTGGTCCGGTGGCCGGCGATGATCAGCGAATGCTTGCGCAGCCGAGAGGGGTCGGACGGGTCCGCGGTGGGTGGATTGCTGTCGCGCGTCATGACCGGGAAGGATTCGGGCAAAAAAACATGGTTTGGCCACCTGCATAAACACAGTGTTAATTAAAGTAGCCTATCGTGCCGCTGTAGAAATGGCTTTTTTGCGGTGCTGCGCGCCGCGTTGGGGACCGCCGGGGCGAGGCGTTCGGGTGGGGGCGATTGTGAGGGAATTCATATGGCTAGTGTAACCGCAGTGGCAACTCCGACCTTTGTCGGAGACAAGGACGAACAACTGGTCACGATGATCGTGGACAATCAGTTGTTCGGTATTCCGATCCTGCAGGTCCAGGACATCGTCGAGGCTTCCAGAATTACGCCGGTACCGCTGGCGCCATCGGCGATCGCCGGTGTGCTGAACCTGCGGGGCCGGATCGTGACCGTGATCGATCTGCGCAAGCTGCTTGGCAACCACGACGAAGTGGCGTGGGACAGCCAGATGGGCGTCACCGTAGAGTACAAGGGCGATTTGTATACGCTGCTGGTTGACGCCATCGGCGATGTGCGTTCGCTGTCGCGGCGCGATTACGACAAGGCGCCCTCGACCATGGAATCGGCGATCAAGAAGCTGTGCTCGGGCATCTATCGCCTGCGCGGCAATCTTCTGGTCGTGCTCGATGTCGGTCGGATCCTGCATGCGGACGTCATTGCCGGCACGCCGATGCTGTCGGTCACCGACCGCAAGCGGCGCAAGGAAGAAGCGCGCCAGAACGCGCACGGCGACGAAGGTCACGCCAAACAGCTGTCGGCGCTGATGACCGATCTGAACAGCTATGAGGCCGACGTGGAAGCCGGGCGGAACGGCCGCTACGACACCACCAGCGACGATATCAAGGCGCGCAAGAAGGCCAACCGCAACCGGCGCCCGGTCTCCGATCGCTGGCAGGAGGTTCTCGAGGAGCGTTCGCGCCGTGACGGCAAGGTCACCTATCGCATGCGCGAACCGGACGAGGAGACCCTGGAGGACGCCCGTTCGGAAACGGAAAGCGACGACACCGAGTGGCAAAGCCGGGTGCGTCTGCCGGGTGAGGACATGCTGGACGAAGAGAGGCACGACGAACCCGTATCCGCGGCGCCCGTCGCGCCTGCGGTCGTCGAGCCCGAACCTGTTGCGTCCAACGGCGATATGACCGCCGAATTCGATCCGCTGGCCGAGGAAGCCGCGCCCGCCGAGGAGGAAGCCGCGCCTGTCGAGGAGACCTCGCAGGGTGGCGCCGTGTCAGGCTGGTGGAACCGGCTGCGCGGCAAGGGCGAGGAGAACGCCGATGCCGACGTGTCGGATGCGGCGCCCGAATCGGAGCCCCCCGTCGAGGACACGGCGAGCGACAACTCGGGCAAGACCGGCAAGTCGGGCGGCAAGTCGAAGGGCGGATCGAAGTCGAAGAAGAAGTGACGGATCGGACGTCTTTCTGAACGACCCCACAAACACGTCGATCGGGGGCGGCAATAGCCGCCCCCGATTGCGTTTATCCCTGGTGGCGCGATCCAGACGGATCGTGCGCATCGGTCCGGGCAAAGCCCCCCGCTCCTTACAAGAAGCGGACGGTTCATCCGTGCAAGCAGGATCGCGAGACGCTATTGCGTCTGTACGGGCCTGCTCTTGCCTGCCGCGGCGATCAGGGCTGGATGATGATTTCCACCCGCCGGTTCAACGCCTCCGGCGTTTCGTCCGCGGTCACGATTGCCGGCTGGGATTCGCCGAAGGCCTCGGTGTAAACGGCCTTGATCGGTACGTCACCCACCGCCATCAGCTTCGCCACCGCGGCGGCCCGCATTTCCGACAGAATCACATTGTACTGGTCGGGGCCGACACGGTCGGCATTGCCCGAGATCCGGACGACCGCCCCGCCAATTTTCGCCGCGGCCGCCTTGGCCTCGGCGATCACCGCCTCGGCGGCGGCGTCGAGATTGGCCTGGTCGGTGCGGAAATAGACGACGTACCGCACGGCCTCGGGTTTCGGCTTCGATACCGCGGCGATCCTGGGCGTAATGGTATCCAGTGCCGCCATGAACCCGTCACGGCATTTGCCGATATCCTCCGGTTGCCAGTTTTCCTCCTGCTCCTGCATCCAGCAGTCGAACATCACCTGCGCCTGGGCCGCACGCGCCGGATCCTTCTCAGCGGCCCCGGCATCCAGCGCCACGATCAGCCTGGCGCGGGCATCGGTCAGTTCGGCGACGTGTTCGCCCGGCAGCCAGCGTGACTCGATCGCTTCCGGCGCCACGGCCGATCCCGTGCCGACGGCGATGGCGCGCCGTGCAAAGACGTCGGAATCGCTGTAATCGCCTTCCGCGTATTCGGCTTCGGCAAGATCGATATAGCCGCTATAGAGATTCTGCGCGAAGTCCGATCCGGTCGGCTGGATTTTCTGCGCGCCATACAGCGCTTGGCCCGAGCACCCGGCTAGCAACATCATGCCGACGACGCCGCCGGCCAGCTTGAAATAGGACTGCATTTCGATTTCCCCTGTCTTTAACTGCCGCTTCCCCAATCGGCAGTCTCCAGAGGAAACTTAACACAAAATTAATGAAAATTCCATACATCAGAGTCCGGTCGACAATCCGACGGAATCTTCGGAGCCCGGCTTCCGGCCTATTTCTTGCGGAACTTGTCCAATGTGACGATGTTGTCGCCGTCCGAGGGCTTTGCCGCGTCGGCCGCGACATCCTCGATTCCGGCCGGGCCGATTTCAAGGTCCTCCATGGTCTCGTCTTCGTTCTCGTCTTCGTTCTCGTCTTCGTCGCCCCGCGCCTGAAACTGCAGGACGAAGCCGACAGACTGGTCCTGGAAGACGGTAATGGCGGCGAAGGGGACGATCAGGTGCTGCCGCACCGTGTTGAAGGCCAGCGCGATCGAAAAGAACTCCTCCTCGACCTCGAGATCCCAGAACATGTGCTGCAGAACGATGGTCATTTCTTCCGGATATTGCAGGCGCAACGGCGCCGCCATCTCGACCCCGGGGAAATCTGTGCGAAAACTGATGTGAAGATGATGTCCGTCAGGCAGGCCCTGTTCGGCGACGATGCGCAACGCGCTGCGAACAACGCCGCGCAAGGCATCCTCGATCAATCGTTCGTAGCGGAGCGGATCGTCGTGCGTCATCGAATAAGAATGCGTGTATTTGGTTAAAAATCAGTGGAGGCGAACAAGCGGGCAAACGATGGGGGGCTTCTGTTGCCCGGTGCCCCCCGAACCGCGCTTACCTTTTTTTATTAGGCAGCGAGTGCAACGTGATTGTCGTTGGCACTTGTGAATATGGCCCGGTAACGGCGGAACCATGCCGGGCGAAAACCATGTCTTTACCACGCGCGTCGATCCTGTTTCGCCCCCATTGGCGGACCGTGCGGCGACGTCGCCGATCACGGCCCGGAAACTGGTGGAGGCGCCGGGTACCGCCCCCGGGTCCGCTACGCTTATTCCACAAGGCGTTTATCGCCATAGTCGGCAAGCCGACACAGCCAATATAGGGGACACGCGCGCGCTTTTGAAGCGCCGCGCGCATTCATTCCGCATTTTGCCCAAAAATCGCCCTTATCCGGGCCTTGCGGCGCCATAGTGATGGCGCAGCCTGTAAGGTGGGTCTGACCACGGGAGACAGAAAGTGCGCGGAAAGGCTTGCACGCGATGCCGTTTGCTTGCGCGGGCGCTGGCATTTTGTCTGGCCGGGCTGCCGGTATGCGCGCCGGCTTGGGCGGAGACACCGTCGATCAGGCTGACCGCGCCGGCCTGGATGCTGCGGGCCGACAACCCGCTCAAGCAGGACCAACCGTATGACGGCGCGGTTCCGGTGCAGTTGCCAGGCGTATTTTTCGATCCGCCCCGCGAGATACCGGAGATGCCCCGAAGCTGGCCACCCGAGAAAAATGTCGTGGAGGTCGAC
>JAHELM010000293.1 GCA_024644185.1 Rhodospirillales bacterium
GGTCGCGTTTCAACGTGATACCCAGCGTCTTGTAATGATCGGACCCGTGCCGCAGATGCGTGCCCTCCTCGCCGATATCCTCGGCGAGGAGGTAGGGAATCGCCATCCGCGAATAGGGTGCCGACTCTTCTCCGCAGACCAGCGTCACCGACCCCGTGGGGTCGGTGCGCCGCAGTGTCTCGGCCGCAATGACGCCGGCAGGCCCGGCGCCAAGGATGACGTGCTTCATCCCGTGGCCTCCAGGCCCAACCGCTTGAGAGTCTCCTTCGTCGGCTTGCCGTCCTTCGACCAGCCGCGAAGACTGTAGTATTCCGGCAGCATCGTCGGCAGGTCGCTGACATGCCCCTTTGCGGTTCCGGTCGGCACCGGCACCTCGAGCAGGCGTTTCGGCAAGGTATCGTCCTTCGCGGTGATACCGGCCTCGAGATTGAAGATGCGCTCAAGGTTCCAGATGCGCTCGCCGGCCTGCAGCAGACGCTCCGTTGTCCACTCGCCCTCGCAGGCCGCATCGATCTGCTGGCGGAACTCCTCGACGCCCCAGGCCGCCGTGGTGAACAGGCACAGGCCCGACGAGTCGATCATGGCGATCCGATCCTGCGAGTCCTTGCAGGGTTTCGGCTTGCCCTTGCCGGTCTGGTCCTCCATGTCCTGGGCGAACACATCATGCTTCAGGTGGCAGGCGCCGCGGTTGCTGGTGGCGAAGCCAAGGCCCATGCCCTGCAGCGCGCGCGAATCGTAGCCGGCAAATTCCTGGCCTTTGACGTGCATGGCGACTTCCGGATGGCCGTACTTCTCGCACATCCGTCTGGAGCCGAGGCCGAGGATCTTGCCGAAGCCTTCGCACTTCCCGGTCTTTTCGGCCATGATCGTCAGGGCCTCGGGATTGCCAAAGCGCAAGGACACGCCGTCGGTGTCCTTCTCGGTGATGACGCCCATCTCGAACAATTCCATGGCCGCGGCCAGCGTGCCGCCGAAGGAAATCGGATCGTAGCCGTGCTCGTTGGTCATGAAGCCGGCGAAGGTCAGCGCGTCGATGTCGTCGACGCCGACCAGCGGGCCGAAGGCATAGGCGGTTTCGTACTCCAGACCGCCTGAAGCCGTACGATATTCCGGCCGGTTGACGATGGTGAAATGCTTCTTGTTGATATGCGCGATACGTCCGCAGGCGATCGTGCAGCCGAAGCAAGCCTTGTTGGTGATCAGGTTGCGGTGTCCATCAGGCCCGGTAGCCAGCATGGCCGCGGGGTCGACCTTTTCCGTCCCCTCGAACTGCACCGCCTCGAAATTGCGAGTCGGCAAGCCGCCAAAGGCCTGCATCGAGTCGATCATGGCGTTGGTTCCAAGCTCGGTCAGCTCCTTGCGACCACCGCTCTTCTCCAGCAGCGCCTTGGTCTCCTTCACCGCCTTCATGAAGCGGACCGGGTCCTTGACCTTGACGCCCTTGGTGCCGTGCACGGCGACGGCCTTCAGATTCTTCGAACCCATGACCGCGCCGACGCCGGAACGTCCGGCCGCCCGGTGCAGATCGTTGACTACGCAGGCATAGAGAACCCCGCGTTCGCCCGCGACGCCGATCGAGGCCACCTTCAGTAGCGGATTTTGATGCTTGGACTTCAGGACCGCTTCGGTGTTCCACACCGTGGTGCCCCAGATTTCGTCGGCGGGAAGAATCTGCACCTCGTCATCGACGATATGCAGATAGACCGGTTTCTTTGCCTTTCCCTCAACGATCAGAAAGTCATAGCCGGCAAACTTCAACTCGGCTCCGAACTTGCCGCCCGAATTCGAGCAGGCGATGGCGCCGGTCAACGGCCCCTTGGTGACCACCGCATAGCGGCCGCTGGTCGAGGACATCGTGCCGGTGAGCGGCCCGGTGGCAAAGATCAGTACGTTGTCCGGCCCCATGGGATCCGCCTTCGGATCCATGTTTTCGTATAGATATTTCGTGGCCAGGCCACGTTCGCCGAGATATTCGTTGGCCCACTCCATGTTGAGCGGTTCGGCCTTGGCGGTGCCCTTGGTCAGGTTCACCCGCAAAACTTTTTTCTGCCATCCCATCGCTAATTCTCCCGTCACGTAATCTGTTGGCTCAAGCGGAGGTCGGTTCGCCGTGCGTGCGCACGGCCCAGCTCCGCATGCGGTCGTATCCCGTCCAATCGGCGTCGACATAGGTGATCGCGCCAGTCGGGCAGGCCTCGGCGCATTTCGGAGCGCCGCCGCACAGATCGCACTTGGCGACCTTGCCGTTGTCGGGGTTGTAGTTGATGGTGCCGAAGGGGCAGGCGATGGTGCAAACCTTGCAGCCGACGCAGGTCGACTCGTTCACTTCCATGGCTCCCGTCACCATGTTCTTGGTGATCGCCTCGACCGGACAGGCGTGCAGGCACCAGGCCTCGGCGCACTGCGTGCAGGTATAGGGAATCGAACGTGCGCCCTGATTAAATTCGAAAATCTTGATCCGCGACCGTGCGGGATTGAACGCGCCGGTATGTTCGAGCGAACATGCCATTTCGCATTGCAGGCAACTCGTGCACTTGCCTGCATCGATCAACAGTGACTTCTGCATCATGCCTCCTTGGTCATCCGGCCGCGCCGGCCCCGGCCGATTGTACGCGCCGGAAAACGAAAACTGTATCCGATCTGAGCAAATCCGCTCGTGCTTCGCAAGGGTGCCATGAAAGTCCGCGAGGCGAAAGCCGCTCGTTGGCGAAAGCCCCCCGGTTTTTCGGTAGCGTTTATCGGTAACGTTTATCGGTAGATTGCGTCGCCCAGCCGATACTTTCGCGCGTCCCAGTCCGGCTTTTCCAGGACGATGATCCCGTGTCTGTCCACCAAGCGTTGCAGTGCACCCTCGCACTTCTCGTGATACTGGGTCAGCAGTCCCGGATCGCCGTAGACGATGACCTCGGCGTCGGGCGCGATCGCCGCCGCGGCGGCAGCCGCGCCGTCCGGGCTCATCACCGTCAGAACTTTCGCGCCTCCATGGGTGAATCCCCGGAAACCGTACAATGTCGGCAGTGTGGGCATGAGGCTGTCCGGACGACGGTTGAGAGAATGCGAAGTCATAGTTTAGCCTCCTGCCGAGGCTGCGACGAGTCGCCGCGCCAGTCTTTCCGCAAATGCGGCAAATGCTGCTGCGACGCAACAAATTCGTCTCGAACAGGCGGTAATCGGGGCCGATTTAGCCTTTGCAACGGCACCGGTGAGTCTTATAGTGCGGCCGCCATCCACTCGGGTGGCGAACCAAACGGGAAGGCTGAAAGACGAGGGGCGATCGATGGACGATCTGCTACGCGAATATCTGCCGATCCTGATCTTCCTTGTGGTCGCGATCGCAATTTCCGCTGTTCTACCAATGCTGAGCTGGCTGATCGGCCGCCAGCGGCCCGACTCCGAGAAACTGTCCGCATATGAATGCGGTTTCGAGGCGTTTGGCGACGCGCGCCGCCGATTCGACGTGCGGTTCTATCTTGTGACGCTGCTGTTCATCATTTTCGACCTGGAAGTCGCGTTTCTGTTTCCCTGGGCCGATGCGTTGGGCGAAATCGGAATGTTCGGCTACTGGTCCATGATGGTGTTCCTGGCCGTCCTGACGATCGGTTTTGTCTATGAGTGGAAAAAGGGAGCCCTGGAATGGGAGTGAGCGCCAGCACCGGGGTTGCTCTTTCGCCTGACACGGCGCCGGACGATCTGTCGCGCGCGATCGGCAGGGAACTGGACGACAAGGGATACTTGCTGACCTCGGCGACGGACCTGGTCAACTGGGTCGGTAACTGGGGGCGCACCGGTTCGATGTGGCCGATGACGTTCGGGCTTGCCTGCTGCGCCATCGAGATGATCCATGCCTATATGCCGCGCTACGATCTGGACCGCTTCGGCGTCGTGGTTCGTGCCTCGCCGCGCCAGTCCGACGTGATGATCGTCGCCGGCACGGTGACCAACAAGATGGCGCCGGCGCTGCGCAAGGTTTACGACCAGATGGCCGAGCCGCGCTGGGTGATCTCCATGGGCTCCTGCGCCAATGGCGGCGGCTATTATCACTATTCCTATTCGGTGGTGCGCGGCTGCGATCGCATCGTGCCGGTGGATATCTACGTTCCGGGATGCCCGCCCTCCGCCGAGGCTCTGGTTTACGGAATC
>JAHELM010000008.1 GCA_024644185.1 Rhodospirillales bacterium
CTGCCGGCGTCGGTGAAGCGCAGCGTCACCAGCGCGTCGTCGCCGGCCTGTACCGGCATGGCAAGGGCCGCCGCCGTTGCGGCGCCGCCAGCCGGGGCGATCGTGAACTCGATGCTTACGCCATCCTTGACGATGCTGTCGGTCTGGGCGCCCCCCGGCGCCTCGCCGTGCTCCGCCTCGCCATGCCCATGGCCGGGCGGCGCGAAAATCGTCGCCATGGCGACGGTCAGGCCGACGATCAGCGCGGTTTGCGCCAGCTTCGCGGCGGTTGAAGGAAATCCGGTCATGCTCCCATGCTCCCTTGTCGAATTCGAAAAAAAGAGGGCGGCCCGACCGAACCCGGCCGGACCGCCCCTCAGTTACCTATTGCTGGACCCGCATCAGGTTCCAGCGGCCGCCCAGATACTGCCAGGGCGACTGGTCACGGATCAGATAGTCGCCGGGGATCTGGAAGGATCCGCCCGCGCTGTCCAGAACCACTTCGAAATGATTGCCCACGCCCATGCCTTCCTGCGTCCCGTAGGACTGGGAGATCGGGTTGTGGCCAATCGTCTGCGACGCCACCGTGCCGGCCACATAAGGCTGCTTCTGCCAGATGTGCCCATGCACGTTGATCACGCCGTTGCGGTTGGTACCGCCACCCTCGACCACCCGGATGCGCACGGGATCGCCCGGACGCGCCTTGAAGATCGGGGTCTGCGGATCCTGCCCGCCGGTCACCGCATTGCTGACCGCGTTGCTGAAGTCGATGTCGCGCATCAGGCTCAGCGGAAGCTGCGGATCGAAGCCGAGACGGAACCACAGCGGTTCGGAGCGGTAGTTGACCGCCTTGCCGCCGGCATCCTCGTACTCGTTGGCTTCCACGCCGCAACAATTGGGAATTGCGGCACCGGCACCGTCACGCAGGTTGACGTCGTCCTGCCAGACCATGACGAATTCGCGGAACGTCGAACCATCCGTCTTGGTCACGGTGGCCGAGGCCCGGCTGTCGGCATCCGCTGCCCAGGTCGAACCCTGGGGCTCGATGACCAGGGCACCGACAAGGCCCTTGCTGCCCTGCTTGACCGGGTCCGCGGGCATCAGATTGACGACCCCGAACTCGACCGGCGTGGCGACAAGATTGCCGCTGACCGGATCCTGGGCAACATCGCCCGCATACCACCTGTAGACGGTCGATTGTCCCGGCGCGATGGTCTGGTTGCCGGAGTTGGTTCCGACATTCATGCCATCGTCGCGGGTGACGTCATAGGCCACGAGCTGCGGGTGCAGGCCCACCGAGGACGAAGGCACGACCTGGTTGGCGTTGAAGTTCGGCACCAGCAGCGGCAGCGTGTTGTACCCGGCGAGATCGGGCACCGCGTCGGGCAGTCTGTTGCGCAGCTTGACCTCGATGCAATCGCCCGCATTCGCCCGGATGACCAGGGGTTCGCGCGGGACGCCGGCACCGAGTTGCACCGCCGCGTTCTTGCCGGTTCCGACCGGAACGAGATCGGCCGTTTGCACCAGTATCATCGCCGTGGGATCGTTCAGCGGACCCACGATCGGCCCGTTGCCCGTACGGGAGTTGTACACCAGCGTGCCTTCCGCCAGCACGTCGGCCGCACGGACCGCCGTGACGTCGTAGGAACGCACCGGCGCCGTAAGCGGACAGGCACCGTTGAAGTCACCGCGGTTCGGGATATCCTGCCCGACGAAGCGGTTGCTGGGCAGTGTCAGGAGGTCGGCCCGCGCGTTCTTGTACGTGCGCATGAGACCCCATGTACCCTGCCACTGGCCGTCCGAGGACGTGTTGGTGCGGTACAGGTAATCCGCCACCGCGCCCTTCGGCTGGGTGCCGGGAACCACGGGCGTCAGGAATTCGAAGTGTTCCGAAATTCCCATCATCTGCGCCCCCCGCCAGCCGGAGGTCCGATCGCCCGCGTTTTGCAGCCACTTGACGCCGTTGATGGTCATCACGTGGCCTTCTTCGTGGGCGCCGACAAGCGCGCGGATCTGCACCTTGTCGCCCTGATAGGCCCGCAGCAGCGGCGTAAACGGATCCTTCGCTCCGATATCGGCCGTCAGCGGCGGGTAGAAGCTGGGTTGGACGTTGAGCGAGGGCAGCGCCCGCTGGAAGGCGGAGCTGTAGGCATAGGCCAGGTCGCCGGCCTTGCCGATCGCCTGCGCCGGAACCCCGGTCGAACGGTCGAGCACGCGTAGTGCCACCGGTTCGTTGCGGTAGTTCACGGTGAAGGTACCCGGATCCTGCGACGAGATCGCTTCCGGACAGGGAAGCGGCACGCCGCCGGGGCAGACCGCCGGCTTGGCCAGCAGGAACGGCAGCGGCACCTCGATCACGGGCGGGGCGGAGATCGCCTTCGCCGGATCGGGACCGATGACACCCTGCGCGTTGATGCCGCCACCGGCCTCGTAGGCCAGCGCGTAATCCTGGAACTCGAACAGGAATTCGCGATAGCTGTCGGCGGTATTGGCAGTCAGGATATCGGCCCGGAAACTGGTCGGGCCGCCGTCGAAACGGCCGCCGAAGATCGCCCCGGTCTCCGAATCCCGCCAGGTCGAACCCTTGGGTTCCACCACCAGGGCGGCGTAGAGGCCGGCCTGCTGATGGGTCGAGGGACCGAAATGGTCATGCGTGAACACGCTGCGCAACGTCCGGTCCTTGCCGGTGTTGTTCAGCACGTTGTCGGCATACCAGCGCTGGACCGTGGTCTGCGCCCCGAGCGTCCCGAAATACGGGTGCGCCTTGGCGGCGAGCTGGACGCGGCCAGTACCGTTGGCGGCAACGATGCCGCCATTGGCGTTGATCGCGTGGATGCGCTCGATCACCTCGCCGGGGCTGAAGGTGCCGTCCTCGTAGTTCCAGCCGTTGGCGGAACCGTCGGACGAGGTCACGTCGAACTTAACCAGGTGAATGTGCTGGCCGATGATATCGGTCGGCGTACGCACCTGGAAATCGTCGAGCGCGTAGTCCTTGGGCACCAGGTTGGTGTGGTAGAAGGTGATGCAGTCGTTGGTGTTGGCCCGGAAGAAGAACGGTTCCGGCGCCTTCCTGCCCGCCTGCAGATCGGCCACGTCACCCCACAGCGAGAGAATGCGTGCCTGGGGATAGTGCCAGCCTTCCTTGTTGTAGATCAGGTCGAGCTGCTGCACCGCGCCCTTGTAGACGCGGGGCGTGCCGGTCGGCTGACCGAAGTCGTTGACGCAGGGATCGGCCATCGGCGCCCCCGCCTGGGGCGGCAGGCCGTTGGTGACGAACACCGACGGGGTGCCGTCGGGCTTGTAGGTTGCATGCGTACGGGCGGCGTGGAAGGCCATCGCCGTCTGTTCGATCGGCGCCCCGGTCTCGGGAATCTCGACCGCGTTGGCGGTCAGGATCTCGTAGCTGAAGTCGAGACGCGTCGTCGTCACATGCGCGGTACCGCCGGTCAGGACGTGCCGCGGCAGGCCGCCATTGTCCACGGTGTCGAGCGGCGGGTGCGGCGGCCGCTGGCCGGCCGTGCCCGGAACCCAGAACGGATAGCCGGGATTGACCGTCTCGTCGGCAAACGTCACCTGGCCGTTGACGATGCTGACACCCGACGGCACCGGGGCCATCGCCAGCGTCGGCACCGGCACGATTGCCGGAATCGGCGTGCCGGCCAGAATTTCCGCATCCGGATACGCACGCGCACCGGCCGCGGGACGACCCTGCGCATCCAGCAGGGTGCCGGACTCGAAGGTGTCGTGGACACGCCACATCGCCCACATGCCTTGCGCGAAATGCGGATAGAAATGGCAGTGGAAGATGGAATCGCCCGCCGTCTGGTTGCGGTTGCCCGAACCGTTATAGGCGATTTCGTAGGTATATCCCGTGCCCGGGCCGATCGCCTGGCTGTCCAGATACAGCGACTCGTCGCTGTCGGGATTGAACAGCCACTGATGGGCGTGCAGATGGAAGATGTGATGTTCGGTGGGACCCGCATGCAGGTTCCGGAACTTCACGCGGTCGCCGAGATAGGAATGGAAGACGTTGGACGGATCGTCCGGATACAGCGCCTTCGTCGCCTTCGGCCCGACCGCGGCCGCCGGCGGCACCTGGCCGGGAGCCAGGGCTTCAAGCCCGGCATTGGCCGGGATGTCGACCACCATCGACGGGTCGCCGACCGCCCACGAGGTCAGGAAGAATTCCTCGTATTTGCAACCGATGCATTCAAACATCGGCCCGACGCCCAGTCGATTGGCGATGATTTCGGAGCCGATGCCGCCGGTTCCGTAGTTGATGGCAAAGCCGTCCTTGACGCTTTTCAGCGTGTGGCGGAACACCGGATCCAGATAGAAGCCCGGGAAGGCCTGCACGGCCTGGACTTCGTCATGGAAGACGACGGTGAATTCACGGAACGGCTCTTCCCGCGTGCGGGTATCGGCGCCGGCCGCCTGCGGGGTCGCCGCATTCGGCTCGTAGACCGGGTTCGGCACGTAGGTTCCGGCCACGAAATCGCCCCGGCCGGGGCCGGTGATGACCGCGTTCAGGTCGGAATGCACGATCTCGCCGCCCTGGGCGATGGCCAGAACCGGTTTGCCGGCCAGCGGATGGCCGACCGGATAGACCGCATCGTAGTTGAGGATCGGCTGGCCGTCCGGGGTGGTGCCCGCGGTGGCAAGCGCGATCTCCGCCGCGGTCAGCTGGCTGCGGTAGTATTCGGCGCCGCGCGGCTCGACATTGACCGCGCCGAACAGACCCATTGCCAGCGTGCCGCCCATGCCCTCGCCGCTGATATCGTCGGCGGTGCTGTGCAGCAGGAAGGTGCCCTGACTGCCGGCATGGAAGGTATAGGTCGTCTGGACGCCCGGCGGAACCAGGCTGCTGGGGTTGGCACCGACATTCGAACCGTCATCGGCAATCGAGCCGACCAGTTGCATGCCGGATACCTGGACCGAGGCCTGCCGGGTGATCGGCTGATCCGCGTTGACGCGGGTTGGCGCCAGCAGGTTTTCGAAATTCACCGTCAGGCAGTCGCCCTCGTTCATCCGCAGGGTGAGCGGACGTGGCCGCTTGTCCGGCCGAAGCGCCACCTGGCCGGCGACCAGGACACCGCCCTGGGCCTCGCCGAGCCCGAAGGCATCGACCACGTCGCCACGCAGCGCGTAGACCATGCCGGCCGGGTTCACCGCGCCGAGGCGGTTGTAGAAGAACGGCTGGTCGAGGGCCACCACATTGGCCGTCAATTGCCGTTCGCAGGTTTGCGCCATCGCCGTGCCGGCCGCCGATGCGGCTGCCAGCAGGCCGAGAACCACACCCGCGCAGGGTGGTCCCCAGCGTTTCGATGCGAAATCTTTTCGCATTTCAGTCTCCTCTCGTTGCCAGTGCGGGCCAACCGGAACACCACGTTCCGGAAATGCCCGCAATAGTTGTACATACCCCCGGTTGTTTTCATTCCCTCGAATTTTGCGAGAGGGTGGCCGATGCGAAGTTTTTCCGGGTCTGCAACCGTAGGTCGCATTTCCTGATTTGGCAAGTCGGAATCCCGGCTATTTTGGCGGTGAAAAAAGGGGTATCCGTTTCCGAACGGTTAAATTTTGGAGAGATCGATATCCTGGATATACAACCTTACGATATCATCGTATCAGCCGGAATAATGTTCCCACGGGTTGTATTAATGGCGACTCTGCACGATGTTCCGGCCCCGCCGGCCGTCGCCATGCGATTTGTGTAAACATTTGTCTTACATATGTTGACATTCGATGCGGGTAGCCCAATATTAACCTTTGACGTGTCACGGTTGCGCGTCGCTATCGCAATTTGAGAAACGGGAAGGTTCCGATGGCGGACAAGACGATCCCGCTTAGCGTGCGGATGACGGCGGACGACATGGCCATGCTTTCGGCCCTGCAGATCGCCGACGCGGTCACGCCGAGCGAAAAATTGCGTCGGCTGGTGCGCATGGCCTATCGGCAGCGCCAGGCCAGCCGGGATTTCGCCGAGGCGCAGGCGATGGAACAGGAACGGTTCCAGCCCTTGCTGAACCGGATTCGAGCGTTGGAGGCGCGGCATCGCGTGCATTCGGAATTGCTGCTGCACGTCATCGGCTGGCTGCCGGACATGAACGCCGCCGCGGTAACGGCGATTCCGCATGGCGGGCAGGCCGGTGAGGACCGCGGAGAAGCGGTTCTGGCCGAGGCGGAAGCGGCCGTGGCCGAGCGGGTTTTCGGGCTGATGCTGACGGCATTGAATTTCAGCCTTTCCCCGAAGGCCCACTGCTACAGGCCCGAGGCCGTCACCGGGAAGCTGCCGCCGATCGTCGAGATCGCCCGGCTGCTGGACCGCGATACCCCTAACCAGAAAGGAAAATGATCATGGCCGAATCCCTGTCTTCCCGCGTCAAGCGGCTGGTCTCCGGCAGCGCCAACCTGGTCGTCACGGCGGTCGAGAATCTGGCCCCGGAAATGGTCATGGCAGAGGCGATCCGCGAAATCGACGAGGCGATCGACGATGTGCGGGGCGAGCTGGGCCAGGTGATGACCCGGCAGTATCACGCCACCCGGCGGCTGGCCGGCGAGAACAAGCGGCATGAGGAATTGTCGGCGAGCATCGCGCTGGCCATCGGCGAAAAGCGGGACGACCTGGCCGAGGCCGGCGTCGAAAGGCTGCTCGATGTCGAGGCCCAGATTCCCGTTCTGGATGCCGTGATCGCCGAGACGCGCGACGCGCAGGTCGAACTGGAAGGCTTCGTCACCGCGCTGCAAGCGCGCCGGCGGCAGATGCAGGAGGACCTGGCGGAGTATCGCGCTGCGCGCAAGGCCGCCGCCGCCGAAACCGGCGAGGACGGCGGATTGGCTGGCCCGGCGAAGCCCGGAGTCCAGCGGCGTGTCGAAAACGCCGCCAGTGCCTTCGACCGGGCGCTGGAAAACGGCGGCGGCGTCGGTATCGGTGGGGCCGTGCCCGACCGCAAATCGGCGGCACGCGATGCCGAACTGGAATCGCTGGCGCGCCGGAACCGCATCCAGGAACGGCTGGCGCAGATGAAGAGCCAGGGCTGAACCGCAACAAACGGGGGGAGATCCAACGGTGCTGTTGTTCGTATTGAGCGACGCCAATCGTCCGTTCGCCATAGCCATCGCCACCATGCTGGGCTTCGGCGCGATCGAATTGCTGCTGGCCCTGGGCGGCCTCGGGCTGACCGGGCTGCTGGACAGCCTGATGCCCGACGACTGGGATGCGGGTGTCGACACGGACGGCGCGCCCGACGCCGGAACATCGGTCGGACTGGCCTCGGCGCTGGGCTTTTTCGGAATCGGCCGGGTCCCGCTCATGGTCGTCGTCGTCGCCTTCCTGTCATCCTTCGGTCTTGCCGGCTTCGCCGAGCAGGCCGCGGCTTCGGGCCTGACCGGCCACTACCTGCCGGCCGGGCTGGCCAGCCTTCCGGCGGCGGTCGCGGCCGTGCTGGCGACGCGGCGGATCGCGCTGCTGCTCGGCCGGCTGATTCCCGACGTGGAGACCAGCGCCGTGGGCAGCGACACCTTCATCGGCCGCACCGCCGTGCTCACGCTGGGCGAAGCCCGCCTGGACAAGCCGGCGCAGGGCAAGCTGCGCGACCAGAACGGCCAGATTCACTACGTCATGATCGAACCGGACCAGCCGGACGGGGTGTTCCGCGAGGGCGACCGGGTCTTTCTGGTGGGGCGCGATTCCGGCGTCTTCAAGGCCATCGCCGTGCCCAGCACGGCGCTGGACGACCAAGATCAACACTAGGGTTTGCAAAGGGGAAAAGAGATGTATGAGAGCTTTGACATTCTGAGCGTCGTCGGGGTCATTGTCGCCACCGTCATCGTCATCGGCCTGATCTTTTCGCGGCTCTATACGCGGGCCTCCAAGGAAATCTCCTTCGTTCGCACCGGCATGCGCGGCCAGATGGTCGTGCTGAACGGCGGCGCCCTGGTGTTTCCCATCCTGCACGAGACGATTCCGGTCAACATGAACACGTTGCGGCTGGAGGTGCGGCGCGCCAACGAGCAGGCGCTGATCACCCGCGACCGCATGCGGGTCGATGTGCTGGCGGAATTCTATGTGCGCGTCCAGCCGACCGCCGATTCCATCGCCGCGGCGGCGCAGACTCTCGGCCGACGCACCATGGAACCGTCCGCCCTGAAGGAACTGGTCGAAGGCAAATTCGTCGATGCGCTGCGCGCGGTGGCGGCCGAGATGACCATGGAGGAACTGCACGAACAGCGCGTGAACTTTGTGCAGAAAGTGCAAAAAGCCGTATCCGAGGACTTGCTGAAAAACGGCCTCGAACTGGAATCGGTCTCGCTGACCGGGCTGGACCAGACCAACAAGGAATTCTTCAATCCCAACAACGCGTTCGATGCGGCCGGCCTGACCAAGCTGACCGAGGAGATCGAAGAGCGCCGCAAGCGCCGCAACGATATCGAGCAGGACACGCTGATCCAGATCGAGCAGAAGAATCTGCACGCCGCGCAACAGCATCTGCAGATCGAGCGCGACAAGGAATATGCCCGGCTGGAACAGCAGCGCGAGATTTCGATCCGCACCGCGGCCCAGGCCGCCGAGATCGCGCGCGAGGAGGCCGAGCGCCACCGCGAGGCCGAGGAAGCCCGGATTACCGCCACCCAGTCGGTCGATCTCGCCCGCATTCACACCGAACGCCAGGTCGAGGAACAGCGCATCGAAAAGGACCGGCAAATTCGCGAGAAGGATATCGACCGCGAGAAAACCGTGGAGGTGGCGAACCAGGACAAGACCATCGCGATCGCCGAGAAGTCCAAGCAACAGGCGGCCGCGCAGGCCGCGGCCGAACGCGCGCGCGCCGATGCGGTCAAGGCCGAGGAAATGGTCGAGACCGTGCGCGCAACCGAACGGTCGGAACGCCAGAAGACCATAGAACTCATCGAGGCCCGCAAACAGGCTGAACGGGACGCCATCTCCGTTCGCGTCAAGGCGGAGTCCGAAAAGCTGGCCGCCGACGACAATGCGCAGGCGCTGCGCACCATGGCCGAAGGCCGGGCCGCGGAAACCCGCATCGCCGCCGAGGGCGAGGCCGAGGCCGAGAAGCTGCGCGCGGCCGCTTCGGAGCTGCGCTATTCGGTCGAGGCCGCCGGGCGCGCGGCGCTGAACGACGCGGATAACCGCCTGTCGTCGGACATCGTGCGGATGAAGATCCAGATTGCCTTGATCGAACAGTTGCGCGACATCATCCGCGAATCGGTCAAGCCCATGGAATCCATCGACTCCATCAAGATCCTGCAGGTCGACGGGCTGGGCGGGGTGAACGGCACCGGACATGGCGGCGGCAATGGCAACGGCGCATCCGCCGGTTCGCCATCCGACCAGATCGTCCAGAGTGCCCTGAAATACCGTGCCCAGGCGCCGCTGATCGACAGCCTGCTCCGCGAACTCGGTTTCTCGGGGATGGATCCGGCCTCCATGTCCGGAACGCTGGCCAGCGCCGCATTCGGCGGTGAGACCAACGGCACGGCGGGACCCGCCGAACCTCCGGCCAGGACGCCAAAGGCCCGGCCGCGCAGCGAGTGATCCGATCCTGACCGGTGCGGGGGATGCCGATGGCATCCCCCTTATGCCCGCCCCGGCGATCGTGCTAGAGGGGAGACCGGCCTGAATCCGGGCCGACAAGCACGGGTGGACGCGTGGACCCCATTCTCGATCCCTGGTTCTATGCGGTCGCCATCCCCGCGGTGGTGATCGTCGGCTTTTCCAAGGCCGGGGTCGGCGGCGGGCTGGGCATCATGGCGGTGCCGATGATGGCGCTGGTGGTGTCGCCGGTGCAGGCGGCGGCCGTGCTGATGCCGCTGCTGCTGTTCATGGACGGGTTCACGCTGCGCGCCTACTGGAATGTCTGGGACCGGCGCAATCTGGCGATCATGCTGCCGGGCTCGGTGGCCGGGGTGGCGATCGGCGCGCTGGCCTTCGGCTATCTGAGCGACAATGTCGTGCGGGTGATCGTCGGCGCCATCGCCATCGCCTTCACGCTGTACCGCTGGATCGGGCCGCGGCTGCTGAAGCGCGACGCCGACCACCGCGGCGCGCCGCACCGGGGCTGGGGGGCGTTCTGGGCCGGGGTCGGCGGCTTCACCAGCGTCATCGCCCATGGCGGCAGCCCGCCGGTGCATATCTACCTGCTGCCGCAGAAGCTGGAAAAGCACATCTTTGTCGGCACCACGGTGGTGCTGTTCGCGCTGGTCGACGTGATGAAGCTGCCCGCCTATGCGCTGTTCGGATCGCTGGACCCGACCAACCTGGAGACCGCGCTGATCCTGGCCCCGGCGGCGCCGCTTGGCATCTGGCTGGGTATTCATTTTCAGCGCCGGCTGCCCGAGGTTCTGTTCTATCGAATCTGCTATGCGCTGATCTTCCTGACCGGCTGCCGCCTGGCCTGGCAGGGCGTCGCCGGGATGACGGGAGCCTGAACATGGACGCCGAAATCGACGTGGAGGTCATCGTCGCCCGCGCCTTCGAGACTACCTTCGACGGTACGCCCGAGCGCATCCGCGTCGTCGGCGACCGCGCCCGCAATCTCGTGAATCATGCCATTATCGACAACCGGATCGGCTGGTTCGCCGCCCGCCGCCTGCGCAGGCGGGCAGAGGCGGAAATCCTGCGACAGGTGGCGGCGCTGGGCCCTCTCTGAGCGGGTAACCGTTCGTTGACGATCTTCCCTTATCTTCAGCGCACGCGCGAAACAATCGCGCCGCCGCAAAGGAAGGGAAACAATGCTCGATTTCATGGCCCGGCGCCTGACGACCGGGGTTGCATGCATGCTGGTCGCGGCGGCCACGCTGGTCGCCGCGACGGACGTCCGGGCGGAGAACCGCACGGCGGTCAGCGGCGACTGGGAAATACTCTGGAACGACACCGGGGCCACCGTCCGGCACCGGCCGACCGGCCACAGCATGGCCCTGTTCGAGGACGTGAAATCGACAGTGCCCGAGGGCGAGGAAGGCGAGTCCTGGGAAAACTACGAGATGCTGTCGGTGACCGGCCCGATCGTCGCCTACGGCGCAACATGGTATGCCGAGGGCGGCGCCCATCCCAGCTATGGCCAGTCCGTGCGGACGATCGATCTGTCCCGGGTGGATGCGGCGCAATTCGGCGGCAAATCATTCAAATTCCCTGAGGCGAACCTGGCTTCGCTGTTTGGCGAGGATGCGGTGTTCGCCCAGCTGTCGGCCGAACCGGCCGTACGGCAGGCAATTGCCGAATCCGCCGCGCAACGCGGCGAGGCCCCGCCCCGGCCCGCCAGTCTGGCCGCCTTGATCGAGGTCGCGGACGGCGGCTGTTTGATGTGGATGCACGATCGGTTGCTGTCGGATTTTCATATCGCCTGGCGGCTGGGTGGAAAGTATGCGGCCGTGGTCATCGGCCTGACCCATGGCTGCGAGGCGGCGCGGGGCACCTTCACCGAGCTGGCGCCGATCTTCCTGCCGATCCCGAAAACCCTGTCCGCCGCCTTCGCCCACGCGGTCGAGCAAGGGCTGCTGGAGGATCGCGTCTTCGAGAAGCCGGGCTTCAACTGCGCCAAGGCATCGGCGCCCGTCGAGGTGCTGATGTGCGGCAACGCCGAACTGGCCGGGCTGGACCGCGCTGTGGGCGACCTTTTTGGCAGCCTTCGCAAGAGCCTGCCGGCCGACCGGTCGAAGGCGCTGCGCGACGAACAGCGGAAATGGCTGGTGGCGCGCGACGCCGCCTGCGCGCCACTGGACGCGCCCTGCCTGATCGAACAATACCGGGGCCGGCTGGCGGCGCTGCAGGCGATGCGGGGATAAGGCGCGACGTTTTTTCCCTGCCGGCGGACGCGGCGCCGTGCTACACACCGGCCCGTCCTCGTTTCCTGTCGGAGCATCCCCGGTGGACATCGTCACCGACCCGCTGTTCTACGCCGTCGCGATTCCGGCGGTGCTGATCGTCGGCATTTCCAAGGGCGGGGTCGGCGGCGGGCTGGGATCGATCGGGGTGCCGCTGATGGCGCTGGCGGTATCGCCGGTGCAGGCGGCGGCGATCATGCTGCCGGTGCTGTGCCTGATGGATCTGTTCGGGCTTCGCGCCTACTGGCGCATCTGGGACCGGCGCAATCTCGGCTACATGCTGCCGGGGGCGATGGCCGGCATCGCCATCGGCACGTTCAGTTTCCGCTATCTCAGCGACGATGCGGTGCGGCTGATCGTCGGCGCGGTGGCGCTTGTCTTCGTGGGCTATCAGCAGATCGGCCCGCGGCTGCTGGCCCGCGCCGCCGATCACCGATCCGCCCCGCATCGCGGCTGGGGCGCGTTCTGGGGGGCGGTGTCCGGCTTCACCAGCTTCGTCGCCCATTCCGGCGGCCCGCCGATGCATATCAACCTGCTGCCCCAGCGGATGGACAAGACGCTCTACATGGGCACCACGGTGGTGTTCTTCACCATCGTCAATTATGTGAAGCTTGTTCCCTATGGTGTCCTGGGGCAGTTGTCGGGCGACAATCTGGGCACGGCGTTGATCCTCAGCCCGCTGGCGCCGCTGGGCATCTGGCTGGGCGTGCGCTTCCACCACATGCTGAGCGACCGGGCGTTCTACGCGCTGTGCTTCGCCTTCCTGGGGCTTACCGGGGTGAAGCTGATCTGGGACGGGCTGTCCGGGCTGCTGGGCGGATGACAGTCAGTCGGCCGGCGGGTCGCCCCGCGGGCCCAGCCGGGTGACGATCTTCTCCGCCAGGGGCATCGCCAGATCCGGGATCAGCGCCACCGGAAGCAGGAGCAGCCGCAGCCACAGCGTGCCGGCCGGCGCCAGCAGCAGCGCCGCGATCCCCAGGAGGCTTCCCAGGACGGGCAGCGGCGACGGTCCGTCATACGATCGGCGATGGACACGGTCGGCGGCGAAAAACACGTTGTAGGCCGCGACTTTCAGCCACAGCAGCCCGAGAACCGCCCCGCCGATCCAGCGCATGATCTCGTCCATGCCGGCATCCTTCAGCCCAGTTCCACCTGATAGAGATGCGTCGTCGTCAGACAGCGGCTGACCCGCCATTCCACCGGCTTGCCCTCCAGCGACAGCGCGACGCGGTCGATTTCCAGCAGCGGCGCGCCGGTCGCGATGCCCAGCTGCTCGGCGTCGTCGGCGCTCGCCGCCACCGCGCCCAGCCGCTCGGCGGCGCGCGCGATGGTGACGCCCCAGCGGCGCTGGTAAAGGTCATAGAGGGTGTTCGGCAGCGGGCGGATATCTTCCAGCCCCGGAAAACCGGCCAGCGGAACCACCACGGTTTCGTGGATCGACGGGCGGCCGTCCAGCAGGCGGACCCGGTGGATGCGCAAGACCCGGTCACCACGGGCGATCCCCAGCCGCGCCGCCTCCTCCGCGCCGGCGGCCCCGGCCCGCGCCGAGATCACCCGGCTGTCCGGCAGGCGGCGCTGGCCGTCCGGTCCGACCAGGTGGAAAAAGTGAAACAGCGCGCGGGCTTCGTCGTGTTCGGCGACATAGGTGCCGCGGCCCTGGCGGCGCACCAGCGTGTTCTCGGCCGCCAGTTCGTCCAGCGCCTTGCGGACGGTGCCCTGGCTGACGCCGAATTCGGCGGCCAGCTGGAACTCGCTGGGCAGCGGCGCCCCGGCCCGCCAGACCCCGTCGACCAGCCGGCGCAGCATCAGCGCCTTGACCTGGACATACAGCGGCGACGCCTTCGGTTCCGCCGGTTTCGCGGCGGTCTTGCGGGGCTTGCGCAGGGCTTCGGACAACGGTTTCATGCCCCCCATCATAGCCGCGCATTGACTCGCCGCCAAGTCTTATGTCTTATATAAGATATAAGACCTGGCCCGGCGACCCGCGGATTCCGGTGGGTGCCGGCGCCGTTCCCGCAATTTGCGCAAAACGAAGGAAACCCGATGCCTCCGCATTTTCTGGTGCACAATCCCACCGACTCCGCCGGCGTCGTCGTCGTCGAGGGCGTCACCGCCGGTCAGACGCTCGAGGGCTGGGTGATGGAGACCGACGCGACGATCACGGTGAAGGCGCTGGACGCCATCCCGCTGGGCCACAAGGTGGCGCTGTCGGACATCAGGTCCGGCGCGACCATCCTGAAATACGGCCACGACATCGGCAAGGCCGTGGCCGACATCCGCAAGGGCGGGCACGTCCACGTCCACAACGTCAAGACCAAGAGGTGGTAGGCATGGCGAAATACGGCTTCACCGGGTATCGCCGCGAGAACGGCCGCGTCGGCATCCGCAACCACGTGATCGTCCTGCCGCTGGACGACCTGTCGAACGCGGCCTGCGAGGCGGTGGCGAACAACATCAAGGGCACCATGGCCCTGCCCCACCCGTATGGACGGCTGCAGTTCGGCGCCGATCTCGACCTGCATTTCCGCACCCTCATCGGCACCGGCGGCAACCCCAACGTCGCCGCCGTCATCGTCATCGGCATCGAGCCGGGCTGGACCGGCCGCGTCGTCGACGGCATCCGCAAAACGGGCAAGCCGGTGGAAGGCTTCGCCATCGAGCGCAACGGCGACCTGAAGACGATCGAGGCCGCCAGCCGCAAGGCCAAGGAATTCGTCCACTGGGCGTCGGAGAAGCAGCGCGAGCCCTGCGACATGTCGGAACTGTGGATCTCGGTCAAATGCGGCGAGTCCGACACCACCTCGGGCCTGGCCTCCAACCCGACGGTCGGCAACTTCGTCGACAAGGTCGACCCGCTGGGCGCCTATACCTGCTTCGGCGAGACCTCGGAACTGACCGGGGCCGAGTCGGTCTGCGCCACGCGCGCCAAGACGCCGGAGGCCGGCGCCAAATTCATCAAGACCTGGCAGGCCTACATGGACGAGGTGATCGAGCCCCACAAGACCTCGGACCTGTCGGAAAGCCAGCCGACCCGGGGCAATATCGAGGGCGGGTTGACCACCATCGAGGAAAAGGCCTTCGGCAATCTGGAAAAGATCGGCCGGACGACGCGCTATGTCGACGTGCTGGAGCCGGCCGAGGCGCCGGGCAAGGGGCCGGGCCTGTATTTCATGGACACCTCGTCGGCGGCGGCCGAATGCGTGACGCTGCAGGCGGCGGCGGGCTTCGTCGTCCACCTGTTTCCCACCGGCCAGGGCAACGTCATCGGCAACCCGATCGAGCCGGTGATCAAGCTGACCGCCAACCCGCGCACGGCGCGCGAGATGGCCGAGCATGTGGACGTCGACGTCTCCGGCATCCTGCGCCGGGAAATGACGCTGGACCAGGCCGGCGACGCGCTGATCGAGATGACGCTGCGCACCTGCAACGGCCGCTTCACGGCGGCGGAAGCGCTGGGCCACCGCGAATTCGTGCTGACCAAGCTGTACCGCAGCGCCTAGGACGGCGGGCAGCCCGGCTCGACCGGTACAAGCCCCTCTCCCGGCACCGGGAGGGGGGCCTCTTTTTTTTCCCGACGCAGCGCCCCCGAACTCACCCCCCCTCTCATGCCGAGGAGGCCGCCCGCGCGGCCGTCTCGAGGCACGCAGCCCGGGTGAGGCTTGAGGGTGTATCCACCCCCCCTCATGCCGAGGAGGCCGCCCGAGCGGCCGTCTCGAGGCACGCACGGCCGCCCACCGCCACGCCCCGTCCTTCGAGACGCCGCTAACGCGGCTCCTCAGGATGAGGCTTCGAGAC